>JAYRRV010000191.1:0-2918 GCA_041909955.1 Candidatus Altimarinota bacterium | reverse complement strand
TTTCTTGTTTCTCTCCCTGCCTGAGTAAATCCTGAAGCGCCGGATCCATTACCTGCAGTTTTTCCTCCAATGCCTGCAGCTCGGCGATTGTTTCTTGTTCTTCCCCCGTTCCAATCCGGACCGTTGACGCATTTTGATCGGCCAGTTCAGCCTTTACTTTCGCGACCTTTTCAAGAAATTTCACCAGCCGAGGGCAGTCGTGCTGAAACTGGTGTCTAAACTCAAAAATCAGATGGCTCGGAACAACCCCGAAAGATATAAACTCATAGCCTTCCGTATATATCGCTTCCTGAAGGGAAACGTCAGGCGTGAGGTCAAACCATTCCGGAAATATTTTTGAGAGCCATTTCGCTCTTGTTCTCATTTTTGCTCCAAGATATTTGAGCCCTTTTAATGCATCGGCAAGCCATGAAGGTCCTTCACCCGGGCCTACCGGGATCGCATCCGCTACGCCGATGAAAAGGTTGATCATTGTCCGGTACATTGCCCGTTTTGCCTCGGAAACCTCTGCGTCGGTAAACTTTTCCCGCAGTTCGGGATCCATGAGCAGTGCGTCCAGTTTGACGTTGTAGAGAAGTTTGAACAGTTTTTTATAGTCAGAATCGGGAGACATTTTTACGAGTTCAGCCATGACCGCGTCGGTATTCTCTTCACTATACTCAATGTCGCCGGGGTAGATGAGTTTCCCGTCCGGATTCAGTGTCTGGTTCGCCTGGATCGCCGTTAATTTTGCCTTCAGCATCGCTTCTTCGCTACAGCTCATCGGGCAGTATTCCTGGTGCTTCCCCTGGCGTTTGATGATCTCCTGTCGTATACCGACGGCGACCTGAATAGTACTTTGCATCACGTCACCCACCGTCTTCTGTCCCAGTTCATACATGGCGCTGTCACCCACCATTTTCGCTATCAGTGTCCCAATCGCGTGGCTCATACTCAAGCGAGTGGCTATGGTCACAAGGTTTTCCTTGATACTCCCGAGTGCTTTGCCGAGATTTTCGTCTGGAGGGTTACGATCCGATTTCAACTTTGCGGCCGTTGATCTCATGAGAAAAAGCAGTCTGTCGAGCGAACACCAGACCTCATTGGCGTGGTTGTTTTGGTCTATGTCCTGCAAGTCGACTTCGCCGACTGACAAAAGGCAGGCCTGCATGGCTCTGGCCATATTTTCAACCCCGCACCCTGGAAGGTGTAACGCTGCCGGATCAATCCCAAGCACCTCAAGAGCCGCAGCTTCCGTAGTTTCTCCCAGTTTCATTGGCATAGTGTTTCATATGAAATGATAGGAGTATTATTATAAACTTGTTTTATTTTATGTCAAGTTGTATCCGGCACCTGTTTTACTCGCTCAGGAAGCCGCCAACCTGCATTTCGTACAGTTTTTTATAGATGCCGTTTTCTTTCCGGACGAGGGCGTTGTGGCTTCCCTGTTCTACAATCTTTCCACTCTGGAAAACCAGGATTCTATCAACGGCTTTGATGGTGCTCAGGCGGTGGGCGATGATGATCGAAGTCCTATTCTCTACAAGGTTTTTGAGCGCCCCCTGAATGAGCGCCTCCGACTGCGAATCCAGGGAACTGGTGGCCTCATCCAGAATGAGGATCGGGCTGTCCGCCAACAATGCCCTCGCAATAGCCACCCTCTGGCGTTCTCCCCCGGACAGTTTCACTCCACGCTCACCCACGAGTGTTTCATATTGCAGGGGAAGCTCTTTGATGAATTCGTAAGCGTGCGCCAGCTTTGCCGCACGGTCGATTTCCTGAAGGGTTGCTTCCGGTTTGGCGTAAGCAATGTTTTCCCTCAAAGTGCGGTGAAAAAGTACCGGGTCCTGCGGAACCAGCGCGATGTTCTTCCTGAGGCTTCTCTGGCTCACCGATGCAATATTTTGTCCATCGATCAAAATCGTTCCTTCTTTGAGGTTATAAAGGCGCTGCAGGAGTTTCACCAGCGTGGATTTTCCGCTTCCGCTGTGGCCTACCAGGGCGACTTTTTCACCAGGTTCAATGGTAAGCTGAAAATTTTCGTAGATGTCGTCGTTGTGGTTTGGGTAGTGGAACGCAATGTTGTTGATCTCGATTTTTCCTCTGGAAATTTTGATGTCTTTTGCCCCGGGGGAATCCTGGACATCGACCGGAGTCCGGTGGAACACCACTGTATCCTCTATGTCACTCATGGCTTCCTGAAGGTCACGGATCCGGTCGCCTATGGGCCGGAAGTAACCGGTAAAAATAAGGTAGCTGGCCAGAACGAAAACAAAATCTGCGATGGTCATCACGCCGGTGTACCACAGCCATAATGACGTCGCAAAAATGGTGAACTTGAATATCATGATCAGCACATTCTGGATCACTGCGACGATGTTTGAGCGTATCCATGCCCTGCGTGCCGTGTGGCGCCATTTGGTTATGACCTCGTGGAAAAATGCCATCTCCCTTTTTTCACCGGCAAACGCTTTCACCGTCGCATTGCAAGTGATGGCGTCCGCAAGCGTTGCCCCCACTTTATTGTCCTCCCTGTTGGCCCTTCTCCGCTGCGGCGCCACGTAGAGCAGGGCCAACGCTACACTGGTGATTACGAATATCACCGCAAAAATACCGAAGATCAGTCCAAGGAGTGAATTTTTCAGCGATGTGATGATGACCAGTCCGATGATGATGCCCACCGCCGGATAGAGGTCGTA
Organism: Candidatus Altimarinota bacterium; assembly: GCA_041909955.1. GTDB lineage: Bacteria > Patescibacteriota > Gracilibacteria > UBA1369 > UBA1369 > PALSA-1335. The sequence continues at coordinate 240 of JAYRRV010000191.1, read as the reverse complement.
GGTGACGATGTCGAAGAAGACGTGCGCGGCTCTTGTTCCCCTTTTTATTTTCGTGACGATGGAGCCGGCAAAGCTGTTGTTGTGCCAGTCGGTGGAAAACCTTTGTACCCGGTCAAGTGTTTCCGCTGCGATGAGCGATTCGACTCTGGAATCCGCGTGGCAGTTGAAAAAATGCGTGATGCGGTAACTGAGATGAAACACTATTCCCTGAAGCCCCATGAGAACTACCCAAAAGAATGC
>JAYRRV010000190.1:0-7644 GCA_041909955.1 Candidatus Altimarinota bacterium | reverse complement strand
GTTGATGCATTATTGCTCAAGGTCCAGATCGCGATGAAAATGAAAGATTTTGATACCGCCGAACGGGCAGTGGAAAAAGCCCTGCAGATTGAGCCGGGCAACAAACGTGCATTTGACTATTTTTGCAGATTAAAGAACGGTGACTGTTTTCTTCCCGAGCAGTATTCGTCTTCATTCCGCTCGGTGAGAGGTGATCGGCAAAGTACCTCCCGCGATTACCTTTTTTCGTTGCGTTACCGTCGTGATCCCGGGAATGAGACGTTGTTTGAAAAATACGTCATTGATGTAGCGAAGGACGACAGTAATACGTCCAACTAGTTTTTCAGCAGTTCGTGGATTTTATTCTGCGATCCGTATTCGATGCGGATGCCTTCCGGCAGTGCCTTGAGGAACTGCGGCCCGTATTTTTTCTGGATGATGCGCGTGTCCAGGACGACGATGGTACCCGTGTCCGTGCTGCTCCGGATTAACCGGCCGAACCCTTGTTTGAATTTGAGGATGGCTTTGGGGAGCTGGTATTCGTTGAAGGGATCGCGGTATTTTTTTGATCGCGCCACAACCATCGGATCGTCCGGCGGGTCGAAGGGTAGCTTTTGGATGATGACGCAGTTCAGGTCGTTTCCCTGGAGGTCCACGCCTTCCCAAAAGCTTTGGGTGCCGAAGATGGCTGAGGTCCCCGGTTCGTCCTTGAAATGTTCCAGGATTTTCCCCCGTCCACCCGTAATCTGCTGCGCCAGGACGGTGATCCCGATCTTTTTCAGTTCGGGTGCGATCTGGTGGTACGTTGCCGACAGCGCTTTTTTTGCCGTGAAGAGTACCATGGTGCGGCCGCCGTTGGTCTGGATGATGTTCTTGATGATTTTGGCGCAACTCATAAAATGTCCTTCCGTAGCGGGTTCAGGCAGATCTTCCGGAATGAGGATTTTCACCTGGTCCGGATAGGAAAAGTGAGAGGGAAGAGAAGCTTCATCAAAAGACTGGTCGATACCCAGCTGGTTTCGGATGAACTTAAAGGTGTGGTCGGTTCGCAGAGTGGCGGAGGTCAGGACAATGCCCGATTTTACGTTCCAGAGTACGCTGTTCAGCATTGGGCCCGTGTCTACGGGGGAGCGGCGGATGGTGACGTTTTCGTCAAAGGTTTTGTTGATCCAGGTCATCTGGTCAAAGCTGGCTTCGTCGCTTTCCAGCACGGACTTTAGGTCGGCGATTTTCTTTTCGCATTCATACATATATCCTTTCACCTCTTTCCAGGTGGTCCCTCCCTGGTCTCCAAAACTTTCGTGAAGTTTTGTAAGTTTCTCCAGAAGCGACCGTGACGCTTCCGCCACGATCTTCCCCGCCTCCTTTGCCTGGAGCCATTCCTTGCTCATGAGATCCCCTTCGGAGAGGTTGAGCTGGTTGAAATCCATCGGTCCAAGGTTTTTTTCCAGAAAAATCCCCACGAGTCCGAAAAAAATTTCGATCCGGCTTATGAGCTGGTCGGTTTGCTGTTTGATGGACTGGAGTTCGTCAATGACGTGCGCGTCCTTGAGATGTCTTCCAAGGGCGTCCAGATTTTTTTTCATTTTTTCAAAGGGCCGGTGGAATGAATGGAACGCCAAAACTACCGTGAAGGCGTCCGTGGCCACTTTTTCCAGATGATGGGCTTCGTCGATGACCAGGTCATGGTATTCGGGGAGGATCGGACTGTCTGCGGTACTGTCCTGCAGCAGCAGGGCGTGGTTGATGATAACGATATCCGCGTTGAAGGCCTTTTGTCTTGCCCGCATCAGGTAGCAGGCGTTCTTAAATTCCGGGTCTTCGTGCGGGCAGGCGTACTCCGCACAGCAGATTTCGTCGAGCATGGTGTACTCTTTTCCAACGAAGGTGAGTTCGTCCAGGTCGCCGGTGATGCCGTCGTCTTCGTTTCCGCCGCCTTCGCCCGAGCTCAGGCCGCGGTTCAGCCACAAAAGGATTTTAATGATGAGCGTCACTTCGTGGTCGGCAAACGAATCTTTATGCATCAGCAGTTCCAGGCGTTTGTAGGAAAGATAGTTCCTCCGTCCCTTGACGAGGGCGATTTTGAATTCGTGCGGCTCAAACAGTTGCCGCAACAGCGGAACGTCTTTTTTCAGGAGCTGTTCCTGGAGGTTGTGGGTATAGGTGGAGATCACCACTTTTTGTCCCGTGCTCAGGCTGTGGTGTGCCGCGGCGAGCAGATAAGCCATGGTTTTCCCCACGCCCGTGCCCGCCTCGATCAGTTTTTTCTTGCCGTGTGCGAAGGCGTCCAGGATCAGTTCGCTCATGTGTTGTTGGCTTGGGCGGGCTTCGTAGTTTTCGATGACCGAGGTGAGTTTCCCCGTCGGGGAGTATGCTTCCAGTACTTCTTCCGCGGTTTTGGCGTAGGATACGTGTTCTGCGGTTTTGTCTGCCGGTGCATGGTGTTTGCTCCGTAAACTTTGTTTTTCAGGCACATTCGCGGAGCTCGTGTGGTCCAGAAAGATTTCCCTCAGGTGCCAGGTGCTCCGTTTCATGATTGTTCTGATTTTTTTGAGGCTGTGTTCGTCTATTTCGCTGATTTTATCCTCCAGAATTCGGAACAACCTGAAACATGCTACCGTGTCGCCCATGGCCCGGTGTTTTTTTTCATGACCGAGTTTGAGGGTGCGGCCCAGTGTGTCCAGGCTGTATGACGGAAGTCCCGGCAGCAGGATCATGCTTAACTGTAGCGTGTCGTACAGGGATCCGGGGATGCTTACTCCTTTTGCGCGCAGAAAGTTCACGTCAAAATCGATGTTGTGCCCCACAATGGGGGATTCACCGATAAACGCTTCCAGTTTTTCCCTCATGGACTCCAGGGTCGGAGCTTCAGCGACGTCTTCGTCCTTGATTCCCGTGATGTGCGTGATGATGTGGGGAATCGGTATTCCGGGATTGATGAAGGTTTCGAAAGTGTCGATGATTTTGTCCCCTTCGAATCTTACCGCAGCGATTTCAATCACCTGGTCAACTCTGGGATCAAATCCTGTACTTTCGATATCAAGCGCAACACACGTTTTCATGAATATTCGTTAATTTGGAGCAGTGGCGGGAATTCTTCCAATTTATTCTGAGCTTTTCTCTCCGAAATATCAATTCACTCCCGTTTGACGGCCAAAGAAAAATCCCGTACAAAACGGGATCTCTTCCTTTGGACTTTGGATGGCCATAGGTACATGGTGTTCACGGCTGTCTTTGTAAATTGAGACTTCTTACCGTCAGTTCAAGTTTTCGGATGTCGTGGCTGTTTGCGGTTTGGAAAGATCGTTGGATCAGTCCGGCGTTCTGGAGGTATTCGTTTATTGCCTGGAAGAGCTGTTCCTGTCGTATGTTTCTGGGGTGCTTGGACATATGAGTGGCGTGAAGTTGTAAATCGCTTTAAGTATAGGTGAGTGTATACTCACCGTCAAGATTTTTTCCTGCGTTTGTGGTAGAGTCGAATTGCTATCCCTTTATTCAACCCTTATGAAGTGGATAAAAATCTATGTCGCGGACAACGAAATGGATGCTTTTTCGTTAAAAGGTTTATTTGAAGCGGTGGGTTTAAACGTCAAACTCGTTCCGGAAAGTTCCGGGAGTGTTATTCAAGGGCCGTTGTTTCTGACGAATGCGAATATTCCTTACGCAATTTATGTTCTTGAGACCGACAAGGTTCGTGCTGAGGAGGCATTAAGTATGGCAAGTTAGTTCGTAAGCCATTTTTTGAACGTATTTCTAAATTAGAAAATATTCTAGATATATAGCTATTTGTAAAATTTGCTATTAAATATTTTTTTGATATGATGATCTGAAACCTTGGAGACAGGAAATGAACATTCACCAACGTTTCAAAACAAAAATAAAACGTTCCTTAAAAATCTCGCAAACAAAAATAAAACAAAACATCTGCAGAGATTGATGGGAAGGTGAACTGGCCGGCCTCTACGTTATAAGGAGAGAGTCGGCACCCTAGAACTTTTCACCTTCTCTCCGCCTCTACAGGCTGTATGTGCTCGGTGATGGTATCCGCGGGTGACTCCTGCACTTACCATTCACAGCGGTCCGGTGTCCTTCGTTTGTTCCTTCGGGAGCCTAAGGACACACCAACGGACGGTGGTTGGCCCCACTGGAAAAATCAGCCAAAGCCCAGCACTTACAAGGTCAGTCAGCCTTAAAACAAATTCCAAAAAAAACAAAAAAACCTTGAGCGCTCACAAATTTTCTTTCCCTGAGTTCTCATAAGGACCGGAATTTCACCCCCGTCGCAAGACGGGGGTTTTTCTTTTGCTTAATACGATAGGTTTTGCCCTGATCGATTACATTCCGGTGCCCGCTGTTTGACTCAGTTGAAGGTCGCGGAAGAGTTTGATGATCTTTGCCGCTTCGGCGCGGTTAATGTTGCGGTTCGGATCGAATGTTATGGGGGATGTTCCGGAAACGATGTTCTGGTTGAATGCCCATTTGACGGCGGCGGAGAACCAGTCATTGTCGTTCACGTCGGAAAAGTTTTCGCTCCATTCCTGAGCCGATAACTGTAAGTTCATGTTGAAAAGGATTTTTACCGCTTCTGCACGGGTGATGGGAGCGTTCGGGCGGAATGAACCGTCGGGATAACCGTTTACGTAGTGTGCGGCTCCGGCGTAGTTAACATCATAGGTGTACCACTCCGTTCCGTTGTTATTGCTTGCCACGTCGGTGAAGTACTGCTTGTTGTCATCCGTGTAGACAGGGTCGGCCGAGTTCTTTACAGCGATCACCATTTTTGTGAACTCCGCGCGGGTGATGTCTCTCCCGGGTCTGAAGCAACCGTCTTCATAGCCGTTCACGATATAGTCTTTGGAAAGATCGTTGACGTAAGGGGCGAACCAGTCGCTGTCTCGTACGTCGCAGAAATTTTTGGAAGGCCGGATGTAGTCGGTGTAGTCATAATCGTAACTTGTGCCCATGTAGGTCTGGAACAGCTCCGGATATTTTGCGAATCCTGCGGTATCCACGTTCACGAAACCCGTTGCCCACGTGGAGTCCGTCGTGCCGTAGGCTTTGGTATAGATGTCGTGCCAAGGATCTAACAATCCGTTGAAGAAATCGCGGGCTTCCGCTGGGGCGGAGAAGTCGGTCATGAACATATTGACGTATTCCTGGAGGACATCTGCGTTCATGTATCCGACGCCGGCTGTGTTTTCATCCCTATTGGTGAACGCCGCGTTGAAGTTGGCGCTGTTGAGCATTCCGTTTCCATCGGTCGTGAAGACGTCACTGACGTTCGACGCGTTTGTGATGATGAGGAAGCCCTGGCTGGTGATCGTCGCGTGGATGTTGAGTACGACTTTTTCAGCCGGAAGGTTGAGGAGATCCGGGTCCGGATCGGTCATTTTGGTCGGGTCAAAGGTGAGTTCGTAGTATGCGGTGTCGTTGAATGTTTTCGTCGTTCTGTTGAAGAAGTCCGTGCCTTCCTCTTTCTCCATTCCATTAAAAGATTTTTCGACGTAATTCATTGTTTTCTGAAGCACTTCAACGGCTTTGTCTTTGTTGTTTCTGACGTCGAACATGAACGTGACCGTTGGGTAGATCTGGCTGGTTTTATGCACGCTCATGGCGTACTTTCCGTTGAAAAGTGAGAGGAAATCCGTGTCGAAGTCCATTCCGGAATCTGTTTTGAAGGTTGCCTTCCATTGGGTGAATTCGTCGTTTGTCGCCGCGTCGGTGGTGAAGAGCTTCATCATGTCCTGGATTTTTGCTCTCAGGTTGCTCTCTTCTCCAAAGAGCATGACGTTGCTGCCGTTTACGTATCTGTAGAGTTCCGGAATAAAGTTGTAACGGTCAAAGTTGAGGTTGAGCTGGGTGAGTTTTGCGCCGTCCCCTTTGACGAAAACGCTGAAATTAAATCCTGTTGCTGTTTGGCTGATGCTTACGCCTTCAGCCTTGAGTGCTCCGAGGAGTTCTTTTTGTGCGCTCATCAAGCCTCCGAAAACTCCCGTCATGTCCGCAACTCCGTCCATGGTATTCATGTACTGGTCAGGATTGATGTACATGTTCATGAAACTTCCCGGAAGGTCTTTTGCCCTGGAGGCCAGGTAGTTTTCGTTCCGGGACAGAGGGGTTCCGCTCTGTTTGGTGTACAAGTCCAGAAGTCCGGTCATTCGTTCACGGGTGCTGGTGAACACAGCAAGGTCCCCAACCATGGTGAAATACGTGTCCGGGGAACTGTTGTATACCGTCATGCCGTTGATGGTCTCTTTTGTCATTTTACTACCAAGAAGGGCGATGATCTTATTAAAATCCTCTGTGGTCATGTGCACGGAGCCGTATGCCTCCGGGACGGGATAGCTGTAATCGCCGTATGCCGATTTTTGCATGACGTTTTTTGTCGCCAGGCTGAGGGTGTTGTTTTTCAGTTCGCTGTTGAAAATGTCTTTGACGGATTGGATTTCTTCCGGGGTCAAGCCGTCTCCGCCGCTGAGGCTGAAATTATCGAACATCGCGGTCATCATTTCGCTGAACGGGTTTGTTACTCCGGTATTGTATTCGATGAACTGGTCAACATCCGCAGGAACGAGTTGCGCCAGGTTTGTTGCGCCGGTCGTTGATTGGGCGAATGCGAGCTGGCCGAAGGCAGCCGCGCTTATGGCAGCGATGCTCAGGCCCGCGATGATTTGATCCTTTTTCATAGGGTTGGGCTAGATGATAAAGATATTTTTAGAGAATTTTTGCGAATGTGTCGAAAAGGTTTTCCGTATCCATCGGTCCCGGGGAGGCTTCGGGATGGAACTGTACCGAAAAGAATGGAAGTTTCTTGTGTTTAATACCTTCCACGGTTTTATCGTTGGCGTTCTCAAACCAGACTTTCCAGTCTTTGGGGAGGGTTTTGGGGTTGATGGCGAAGCCGTGATTCTGCGATGTCATGTAGCAGCGCCCGGTTTCAAGATCCACGCAGGGTTGGTTCTGTCCGCGATTGCCATAACGGAGTTTGTACGTTTTTGCGCCGGCGGCAAGTCCCATCAGTTGATTTCCAAGGCAGATGCCGAAGGTTGGGATTTTTTTCTCAAACCCTTTTTGGATGAGCGCGATAGTCTCTTTACACATGGCCGGATCTCCGGGGCCGTTGGAAATGAACACGCCGTGGAATTTGCCGACGGTCGCGCGTGCGCTTGGGGCGAAGTAGTCGTAATTCCAGGGAACCCGGATGACCGTGATGTTTCGGTTCAGAAAGTTGCGGATGGTGTTATTTTTGACCCCGCAGTCGATCATGATGATGCGTTTTGCCCCAGCCTTGTAAACCTTGGGTTTTTTGAGACTGACCTCTTCCACGATGTTATAGGTGTTCGGGTTGTATTCCGGTATGTCTTTGTCTTCAACCAGAATTTTCCCCAGTTGGGAGCCTTTGTCCCGCAACAGCTGGGTGAGGGCACGGGTGTCGATTCCCGTGATTCCCGTGACTCCCTGTTCCTTGAGCCATTCGCTTAAGCTTCGTGTTGCATTCCAGTGGTTGTAGTTTTGTGAGTATTCACCCACAATCAGGCCCTTGGCATGGATACGGCCGCTTTCAAACACTTTGCTGATTTTGTGTTTATCCAGTTTTTCGTCGGGTACACCGTAATTGCCCACGAGGGGGTAAGTAAACGTCAAAAGCTGACCCTGGAATGATGG
>JAYRRV010000189.1:0-2426 GCA_041909955.1 Candidatus Altimarinota bacterium | reverse complement strand
CGGTAAGTATTCGCGTGGATAAAGTCGCACCTCATGAAGTTGATGAGTTTTCAAAACGCAAGACTCTCGTTGCGATTGAGCCGACACCCGTGAGTGTGAGGAAAAATGTTATTGCCCAGCGCGTGGCGACTGCCAACAAAACCGCCAAGCTTTTGGACTCATCCAAGGATGCCCGGCTGGAGTCCGATAACCTCGGTGAAGCTTTTGAGGCACTTGATGATCACGCAGCTCATCAGAAACAGCTTCAAAGGGAATTTGACCATCATTTTCTGGACCAGAGACGTCAACAGGCCCATTTTGAACTCACCCGCAAAAGCCGCGGATTTTTCACAAAGATCGCCGATTTTGCCAGCAACGTCTGGAGCGGTACGACCCCCGAAGAACGCGCAAAGGGCGTTCAGGGCGTTGGAGGAATCAAGGGGTTCTTTTCAGGAAGCAACGGACTGCAGGACCAGCTCCTGAAGCGTGCGGGTATCGATCCGCGGGAGGTTACAACGGCTCCTGTGGTGAAGCCAAAATCGGCTCCCGCAGCCCGGCCGGATGCCGAACATCCGCTCTCGATGAACGCTTCCATCATTGATGATGTCAAAGATGCCGCATCGAAAATCGTTTCCGGCATCGGTGGATTTTTCAAAAAACTTCTTCCGAGCAAATCGACCGCCAAAAAACTGGTTGCCGCGGGCGCCCTGACGGCGGGCGTTCTTATTACCGGCAGTTCAAGCTGCGGGAAAGGATGTTCCGGCACCCATCCGGGGGAACCACATCCAGTTGCTTCCGCAAGCGCTTCCGCCAGTGGGGGGGATGGCGGTTCGGCTCCAAGCGCCGTGGCATCCGCGTCATCTTCCGTTTTTGAGACACCAACACCAGTGGCATCCGTCGACAAAGCTCCTGCCCCTGTGGTTGATCCGAGCGATGCCAAGAAGGAGACCAAGAAAGCTCCCGCTCCGAAACTTGCGAAGACAACCTATCTGCCAAAATCCCCGACCGTTTTGAATCCGCCCAAGGTCGCGGAACAAAAGAAAACCGAACCTCCAAAGGCTGTTGAGCTGAAAGATTGCCAACCCAACCAGGTGCTGAGCGAAGCCAATCTTGGAAGCTGTCTGGTTCCGAACGCCGATGCGGAAAAACTGCGGGCTGATTTCACTGCACAGGTCGACTCCCAGCAAAAAGCTCTTGATGGAGTTTTTGCTCCGATCGCCAACGGCCCGGAATATGTCGGTTCATCGGTTTATCAGCGCAGCAAGAGTCAGATAGTCTTTTTGGAAGGTCAGGGAGTGCCAAACGATCCTCAGTCTCCTAACCTCATCTGGCAGACCAATGCGGCCAATAAAAAAATTGTCGCCGATGCCATCGTTGCTGCACGCGCCAGAATTGCCGCCGCCAAGACTCCGAAAGATTTTTATGACCTCACGGAATACCTTGCGAAAATCGGCATACGTATCGACGAACTCATTGCCATAAGGGGCAAACAGATTGCCGCCGCCATTGACAGCGCCAACGCCATCAATACTGAATTCGCCAAGGATAAAATGAAAGACATTGAGAAACATACCGGCAAAAAAGTGAACGCCGTACCGGTCGCTACCCATAAAAATGGAACCAGTGTCACGTCGACCACAATCGATCTTCCGGTGGCTAAAAAACTTTTGGAAGGGAATGAAGCGGATATGCTCTCTGTTCCAAAGGGCGAAGATCCGGATAAAGTGATCGCTTCCGTCCAGAAGAAACTCGAATATTACCGCGGACTCCTGCAGCTCAATACCGACCTGGATGATGTCCGTGTGAAACAGAGACCCGCAAGTTCCCGGGTGGCTGATGCACTTCGGTCCGGAATATCGTCCGGTGCAGCCCGCAAACCGGGTCCAAGAATAACGGCTTCAATACGATAAATTTACCGCCCGGACGAATCGTTCGAGTATCGGTTCAAGTTCACCGGCCTCCATGAGAAAGCTTATCAGCACGTGGAGGCCTTTTTCGTAGTCGTAAAAATATCCGGGGTGAACAAAGATTCCCGTGTTTTCCATCATACGAATGACAAAATCCTCATCCGTTCCGGGAAAATTTTTCACTTCAGGGAAGAGGTAAAATCCCCCCGCGGATTTGTGGAACGACAGATGCGGGCAGGTTTCCAGAATTTGTATGGCCGTGTCGCGGCTTTTTTTGACCCGATCGCGGTAACTTTGCAGGAATTTTTCACCTTCGTCGATGATTGCCGGCAGCATTGCCTGGCTTATCTGGTTGCAGGCCAGGAGCGTGTCGACGGAAAGTTCGAGTTCTTCAATAGCCTGCGGGGCGCCCGGCCCGGTTGCAGCAATCCAGCTCAGTTTGAGTCCCGGCAGCGCGTACGTTTTGGAAATGCCGTTCAGCGTGAACACCGTGGCGCCTTCTCCGTTGGCATATTCCCCGGCCATTGAGGCCGCGCGCGG
>JAYRRV010000188.1:0-7155 GCA_041909955.1 Candidatus Altimarinota bacterium | reverse complement strand
TTGCCGATGAGACGCCGCTGGCTCTGGACAGGTTCGTCTGATTGATGGAGGATGTTTTGAGTTTCTGCATGAGCATCCGGGGTATTTTTCGGCTTTTTGATCACTTTTTTTACATGCTCACTGAGCTTTTTCATGACTCCCATAGGTATATCAATAAAGGTTATTGCTGGTTCGATGGCGTTTCCTGGATTGGCGCGACTGGAGGTGCAGAGACAATCGGAGGCGCAACGGAACTCATGGGAGCCACCTGTGGTTTTACGTCCGGTGCCACAATGACTGGAAGGTTTTCGTTTTGGAAGGGAACGGGTGCCTGTTCTTGTGCGACGGTCTTCATTTCAGGCCCGATTTCGATGTTCTGGATGACCACCTGGGGCTGCTGATCTGGCGCAACGGGTTGATTTTCCTGGGCCGCCTGCTGAAGCCACACCGGGGTCTCCATTGCCGGCCCGCCGACACCGATCTGCTGGGCCTGAGGCAGTGATTGTTCGGCCAGTATTTGCTGCTGTTGCTGGATCAAACCGGTTTCCTTTTTGAGGGCTTTTTTGTGTTTTTCGATGTACTCCTTGGTGCGCTGGTTTACGTCGGGTGGCACGTCCTTGTCCATGATGAGTGTCTGTGTCGGATATGGCCATGACCAACCGCGGCGGTAGAAATCTTTGTGGATCTGACGGGTAAGTTCGCTGATCGGTTTGAGCACGCCTTTTTTTGATTCAACCCAGCAGCGGATGCGGAGACTGTTGTAAAATGCGCCGGGCTGGCGGACGATAATATTCGGCTTGGGGTGCTTAAGAATACGGTTGCACTTATCGATGGACTTATAGATCTCATCAATGACCTCTTTGAGGTCCATGTAGAGGTCAACGCCAAGATCGAGCTGGAATCTTCGGGTCGGATTACTGGTTAAACTGGTGACCTGGTTTTTAAAGAGTTCGGAGTTGGGAACGATCACTTTGGTTCCGTCGAATTTCTTGATGACGGTATAGCGCGACTGGATTTCCTGGATAACACCGGTGGTTCCTTTGACTTTGATCCAGTCTCCGATGGTGAACTGTTTTTGGAGCAGGACAATGATTCCGGAGATGAAATTCATGATGATGTCTTTCATGGCAAAACCCACACCGAACGCCGCTGCGGCGATGATGGAGGTCAAATCCAGTCCGGCGATTTTAAGACCCGCGGTGATACCCACCAGCAGAACGGTGGCGCTCGCCGCGCGGCTTGCCACCAGTTGAATTTCTTTGTGTTCCTCTTCCACCCCCGCCTCGATCATCTTGTTTTCCACCATGGATTTCACCACTCTGGCGAGAACCAGTGAAAGAACGATGACAATGAAACCGGTGATCCAGTACGGAATGGAACGAAAAAGACTTTCCACAAGATTGGTGACCTGGTTGCCGGTTTCACTGGCCACGGAAGATGTGGCATTGGTGCTTGTCGTTGCGAAAGGCTGGGCCAAAGCAGTCTGAATGTTTAACAAGTTGTTCAGAAAATTTTCCATGGGTTATTGCTGAGCTGGTGGATTGACCGGTTCGATAGGAGCAAATGCCGCCGGGGTTCCGACCTGCTGGACCGCCTCCTGTGCCGACTGGTTTGCGGATTGCGGTGAAGTCGGCGGAAATGTCGGGGTCTGCGTTTGCGTCGCGGCCGGCAAAGGCATCGTGGTCACCTTGAGAAAATTGGCGCCACTCTGGTCAAGAATTCTCTGCTCTTCCATGGCCTTGAATAGTGGCGCGGCAAGTTCTTCGCGCCTTTTGGAAAATTTCTGTTCGTCCTCTTCGCGTTCTTTCATGATCTGTTCCATCTCGGCCGGTGAAAGTGCTTTTGTTCTTACCAGTGTCCCCTTGTCGTCAGGATCAAATTCGAGTGCGGTGGTCGGATACGGAGCATCCACTCCGGCTTCTTCAAACCTTTTCTGGATATCCATGCCCACCTTTGACTGGATGCGACGCCATAAACTTTTTGAATCCACCCAGAAACGGATCTCCAGGGCGATGTAATAATCACCCATTTCGGTAACCACCACGTTGGGCTTCGGCTGCAAAAGAATGTCGGTGCGTGATTTCACCACGTTGAGACAGATTGCATAGACCTGTTTCATGTCGGAGTAATATCTGATGTAGGCCGGGACTTTGATACGGCGCATCGGGTTCCCGGTGTAGTTCAACACTTGGCTCTTGTAGAGCTGGGAGTTCGGAACGATCAACCGGAGTCCGTCAAAAGTGTTCATATACGTTGCCCGTACGCGGATTTCGGTCACTTTCCCCATCTGGCCGTCGACTCTGATCCAGTCCCCGATGGTGAAGGGCCGTGAGGCCAGCAGCGCTATACCCGCAACAAAGTTGGCGATGGTGTCCTGAAGTCCGAAGGAAATTCCGAATCCTATTGCTGCAATAAGGTTGGTCACGTTGATCCCCGCAATGGCCAGTGAGATGGTACCGCCAATAACAACGATGCCCACAAAGGTGAGACGTCCAGAGATGATCAACAGTTCCTGGTGCTCTTCGGTAATTTTTGCCGCCATGCGGTTTTCCACTATCCCTTTCAGGATGGATCCCGCAATCATCGAAAGCACAAATACCACGATGGCGGTGATCCAGAGCGGCAGGCTGGTGAGAACATAACCCAAAATATCGAACGTTGCACCGCCCGTTTTTTCAGCGGCGTTTGCCTGCGCCAGAGCCGCCGGAATGCCCAGGATGAGGTTGAGGATATGTGGCATTGTTTTGGTGTTTATTTCTTTTGCTGAGTTTTCTTATTAGTATACCAAAAAAAGGTGTTTTTATCAACAGTTGCGCTCCAATGAGCTTCTCCAGTAGAATGGCCGAGGTGTATTTCCTAATTATCCCTTTATGGAACTGCTTTTTGCACTCTTGGGAACTCCAGTTTTCATTATCGTGCTGATTGTCATCCTGGTCAGCGTTCGCCAGGTGAACGAATATGAACGCGGAATTCTCTTTCAGTTCGGTAAGTATAAAATGATCAAAAATCCTGGCTGGAGGCTTGTGCTTCCGGTTATTCAATCAATGGCCAAGGTCGATATCCGCACGAAAACCGTGGATGTTCCAGAACAGGAAGCCATTTCAAAGGACAACATCCCCATCCGCATGAACGCAGTCATTTACTACAAGGTTGCCGATGCGGCAAAATCGGTACTTGCCGTTGAAAATTTCTACTATGCCGTGACCCAACTTGCCCAGGTGGCCATGCGTAACGTGGTCGGACAGGTGACCCTGGATGAGCTCCTCAAAAACCGCGAGGATATTTCCAAACGTATTGAAGCCCATGTTGATTCAGCATCCGAACCATGGGGTATTGATGTTGCCAGCGTTGAACTCAAAGACATTGTTCTTCCAGACAACCTCAAGCGTACGATTGCCAAGGAGGCCGAAGCGGAACGTGAAAAACGCGCCGTCATTATTCAGGCTTCCGGTGAGCTTGCCGCTGCGGAAAACGTGAGCAAGGCCGCTAAAATGCTTTCAGAAACCCCGTGTGCATTACACCTGCGCACCCTCCAGTCCATCAATGACCTTTCATCCGATGACTCGAATACGGTCATCTGGATGGTTCCCGTAGAGGCTTTACGGGCTCTGGAAGGCGTTACCGAGTTTATGAAGAAGATGGAATCGAAGAAATAATTTCCTGGGATATTCAAAAGACCCCGCCGCGGCGGGGTCTTTTTTGTTGTGTTGATTGTGACACGCTCACCAGGGGCAAGTGCGCTTTACTGCCTCAGGAAGTTCCCACCCTCGGTGTCTTCACGTTCCGGCTCATCTTCGTCCTCCTCACTTTCATCCGGAATGCCGTAATCGGCTCCGTAGCTTGTGCTGGTCGCCAAAAAGTCCACACCGTAGTTCTGGTAGAGCCAGTAGTAGAACATGGCGATGGCTCCCTGGAAAAATCCTATCATGGTCCAGATAACCGGCAGTACCGCGAAAAGCAGAAGCGTTGTGCCGCTGGTGCCGAGGCCGGTGTAAAGGAAAAAGCTGATGGCCATGGCTACCAAAATGCCGATGATCGTGGTGTAGACGGTGATAAGCGCGTAACGGTAATCGTGGATGAGTTCCATGATGAGGGCGCCGGCCGTTGCGCTGAGGATGATCTGTAGGGCCGCCGCTCCGGCGGTTAATTCAAGGCGTGTTGTCGATGTCGTCAGATAAATCGGTGCGACAAAGGCAAAAATGACGATATTCATGATGAATATCTGGGACATGGCTGTAGCCACACGGGTGTATCGTTCACGTTCCGTGTACGAGATGAGCAGCGGGGCCACCAGACTGGACACGACGGATGTGGCGAAAATCATCGCCATGAGGACAAAAATGAACAGCGGGCTGATCTCCTGGGCCTGGGCTTCCGCGGGGGAAAGCACCGGCTGCAAAATCGAGGAAGTGAGCAGGAAGATCATCAGTAAGATCAACGTTCCCGCGACTCCTCCGGCAAGGCCGGCAAAAGTTTTGAGGACGAGTGTGAAGAAAGACATCTTGCGGGGTCCGTATTCGGGTTCTGCCGCCGGCTGCATCTGCTGGGGCATCTGCTCCATAGGCATCTGTTGATATTGGCTTTGGTCAGGCATTTGTTCCATCTGTCCGCCTTGTTGCATTTGGTTTTCTTGCATGGTTTTGGCTTAAGTTCTTTTTATTTTACCATAAAAAACCAAAATCAGGAAGATCCCAATGGATAAAAGTGCATCAGCCAGGTTAAATACCGGCCACCAGCCGATTGCCACAAAATCCACCACAAACCCCCGGGTCAACCGGTCAAAAACGTTCCCCAGCGCCCCTCCCAGCACCATACTCAGAAAAATCCGTGCATCCCTGCGGCGCAAGTCGATATGTTTTGAGATGAGAAATGGCAGCAGTAACAGAAGCGTGACGTTCATGATACTCAGCCACGGCTGGGGAATGGCAATGCTCCAGGCGATTCCAACATTCTGTTCGTAGCGCAGCGCAAACCAGTCCGTGAAATACAGAGGAGTTGAGAGATATCCCGCGGCCCACCATTTGGAAAGCTGGTCGGCCATAAAAAACAGAAGTGCCGGAATTCCGATGGTGATGTAGCTTTTTTTCATAACGATATAATGCCTTTCCGTACATTGCATTTCAAGGCCGGTTTTGTTAGCATTGAGACCTGGATAAATCCCGTTGCTTAGCTTTAACATGAGGAAAAATCACGGTGACAAAGTACTTTTCGCTATGATACTCATCCTGGTGTGTTTCGGACTGGTGATGATCACGAGCATTGGAGTTCCGAAATCCATTCAGCTTTCCGCTCCGGACATTTTGTACCCCAACTGCAGTGACCCGAACGTCGACTGCTATCTGCTCTTCAAAAATCATCTTTTGCGTTTGTTTATCGGTGCTATTTGTTTGTTTATCGCCACCAAGATCCCGATGAAGTTCTGGAAAAAGATTTCCGTGGTGTTTTTCGGCGGTATGGTCGTGACGCTTCTTGTACTTTTGATTCTGGGATCGAGCTATACTACGTTCGCCAAAAGCTGGCTTGTCCTTTTTAACACGTCCCTGCAGCCCATTGAGTTCGCCAAGCTCGCGCTGATTCTGTACCTGGCGAACTGGATGGAAAAAAAGAGCGGACAGATCGATACCTTTGAGTACGGTTTTTTGCCTTTTTGCATCGTCACGGGCGTGATGATCCTTCCGATTCTTTTGCAGCCCGACCTTGGGGGAACGCTTGTGGTGGCACTTATCGCGGTGGCGATGTTTTTTGCGGCGGGTGCACGACTGCGGCATCTGGCGCTAGGGGCGTTTGTGACTCTGATGGCGGGAATTATCATCGTGTCCAGCGTGGGGCACGTGCGCGACCGTTTTTCAGCATTTTTCAATGTTGATAAAAACTGCAGCGAGGATTATTGCTGGCAGTCCGAACAGGCGAACATTGCCGTGGGAAGCGGCGGTTTTTGGGGCAAGGGTTTGACCCAGGGAGTGCAGAAATCTTACTGGCTACCGCAGGCTTCGGACGACTTTATTTTCGCGGCTTCCGCCGAGGAACTCGGTTTTATCCGTATTTCCCTGCTGGTCATCGTCTATACCATCATTGCCTACCGCGGATACAGGATCGCCGCGGCCTCCACGAACAAGTTCACCCAGCTTACCGCCGTGGGGCTGGCGACATGGATCACCATCCAGGCGTTTGTGAATATTGCCGTGAACCTTGCCCTTATGCCGGTAACCGGCATTACGCTCCCTTTTGTCAGCTATGGCGGATCGTCCCTGCTTTCGGTTATGATTGCCGCGGGCATTCTGCTTCATATTTCCCAACAACATCCCGAGTATGCGTCTAGTGCTGAGCGGCGGGGGAACCGGAGGTCATATCGTCCCCAATATCGCTCTTATTCATGAGCTTCGCGAGAGGTTTGACGCCGAGGGATCTCCCGGCCGCCCCGGTACTTTGGAACCACCTCCGCTCGAACTCCTGTACATCGGGAGCCGCAACGGCATGGAACAAAAAATGATCGAGGAGATCGATGTTCCTTTTGTCGCCATCACCTGCGGCAAACTGCGCCGGTATTTTTCTCTGAAGAATTTCATTGATTTTTTCAAGATCCCGGTCGGTATTCTCCAGGCGCTCACCGTGCTTCTGAAGTTCAGGCCGGATGTTATTTTCTGCAAAGGCGGTTATGTCTCCTTTCCGGTGGCTGTGGCCGGATGGGTGCTCCGTATACCGGTTGTTTTACATGAATCCGATGTTTCTCCGGGGCTGGCCAACCGTTTATGCTCGCGCTTTGCCAAGGTCATCTGCACGTCGTTCGAAGAGAGCAGGAAATATTTTAAACATAAAAAGGTGGTACTGACCGGCAACCCCGTGAGGCGCGAATTAGCGCTTGCGAGTGCTGATAACGGACTGAAATTCCTGGACTTCTCGCGTGAACTTCCGGTGATCCTGATTATGGGGGGAAGCTCCGGAGCGGAGTACATCAACCAGCTGACGTGGCGTAATCTTGAGTACCTCCTGCCGCATTTCCAGATCGTGCATATTTGCGGACGCGGCAACGTTCCGCAGACTTCGGACCTTTTGGATCACCTCAAACCCGAGCACCATAAATATCTTTCCCACTACCGTTCTTTCCAGTTTTTGGACCATGAGCTCAAAGACGTATATGCCGCCGCTGATGTGATCGTGAGCCGCGCCGGGGCGATT
>JAYRRV010000187.1:0-11149 GCA_041909955.1 Candidatus Altimarinota bacterium | reverse complement strand
TGCTGCGCGGGGCGGCGGGGATCCGGTCATGAATCCGGCTCTGCGACTGGCGATCGACAACGCACGTGCCGAAAATATGCCTCGAGAAAACATTGAGCGGGCCATTAAAAAAGGAACCGGTGAAGGAAAGGACGCAGTGGTTATGGAAGAGATTTTTTATGAAGGTTTTGGCCCTGGTGGCGCCGCCCTGTACATCGAAACCCTGACCGATAACCGCAATCGCACCCTGACGAATGTGAAGCATATTTTTACTAAACACGGAGGAAATTTCGGGTCCGCAGGAACGGTTGGGTATTTGTTTAAAAAAAAGGGCGTTATCAACATAAGCGTGGCTGAGGCTGGGAAAAAGGAAGAGGAGATTGAACTTGCAGCCATCGATGCCGGGGCCGACGACGTGGTGAGCGACGGGGATCTGGTGACCATCTATACCGAACCGACAGCCGTCATGAAAGTGAAGGCCTCCCTTGAGGGAGCGGGGATTAAGGTCTCCTCGGCTTCACAGACCTATATTCCCCAGACGAACGTAAAAATAGAGGATGCCGAGGTTGCACGCCAACTGCTAAAGCTCGTGGACCTTATTGAAGAGGATGAAGACGTATCCGAGGTTCACAGTAATTTTGACATTGCCGAGGAGATTCTTGAAAAGCTGGAGGGCTAGTCTTCGAATTTGTAGGTCACTCCGTCGTCAAGTTTGAAGATGTCCGCTTCGCCGGAAACGGCTTTGCGCATGATGACGTCGGTGAAGCTTTCTTCCACGTCATTGCTGGATTTTTCAAGTGGAGTTTCTTTTTCAACCTGATTCATACTGAGTTTCGGAACAAACATTTTTTCGAGCACGGCTTTGGAATCGACGGGTGTCTGAATGTCGGCCTGTTGGATTTCATCTTGAACAACGTGGTGGCGCTGCCCCTGGTATTCCCGAATTTTGTTCACGACCTGCTGTTCAACGCCTGCAAGGTCGTCGCTTTTGATTTTGAACCCTGCCGCCTGGACGTGCCCCCCGCCGCCGAACATTTCCGCGATGGCGCTGGCGTCGATGGACGGGTTGAGCGTGCGGAGACTTCCGCTGATGTATCCGTCGTTCCGGTGTTTAAGAATGAGTACGACTTCGGTTCCCGGAGCGTTGGTCATGAGCTCGTCGATGATGCCTCCGGTTTCGTCGTCGCGCGCGCCGGTTTCCTGGAAATCTTTGCGACTGATTGTGGCCCACACAAAATGGTGCTTCTGATCCAGTTTGATGTTGCTTAAGATGCGCCCCCACAGTCGCAGCATGGAAAGACGTTTGGTTTTGAAAATGTGCTGGATGATCTCCTGCTGGCGCGCACCGTATTTCACCAGGTGGGCGGCGGTGGCAAAGGACCTTGGAGTGGTGTTGGCGTTCTGGAAACTCCCTGTGTCGGTGATAATTCCCGCCAAGAGTAATGTGGCAATATCCTCGTCCATCAGGTTAACTCCCGATGCACGTTCAAGTTCTTCCAACAGTGGAACAAGTATTTCTGTGGTTGCGGAAGCCATGATATCCACGCAGTTGATCTTTCCAAACTGGCCGTTAGAGGCGTGGTGGTCAATGTTAATGAGTGGGATTTGGGTAAAAAGTTCCGTGTTGTCTTCATAGAATCTTCCGAGCTGAGAAAGATCGCCCGTGTCCACAGTAATGATGAGATCGTACTTGCTCGGCCCGTGGCTGAAGGAAACTTCCCTTGAAGAAAATTGTCCTTTCTTGGCCGTCACGATGATGTTTACTTTGTTCTGTTCAATCTTGGTTTTGATGGTGTCGATCTTATTTTTTTCGCAATCCAGGGTCACGATGAAGTCGTTCGCCGGAGAAAATTCGTGGCTGATGACATTGGTTGTCGGGAGAAACTGAAAAGCATCCGGTACCAGTTCCGCACTTACCACGGTGACATCCTTCCCCATTTTTTTCAAAGACAGATAAAGCGCCAATGCACTTCCAAGAGAATCACCGTCCGCAGGTGCGGAGGGCATAACCAGGATATGCTGGCTTTTTTGGATGACATCGATGATTTGCTGGCGGATCTTTTCCATGGCTTGCTGAAAAGTTCTATTAATTTTAAAATATTTTTTTGTTTTTGTCAATGCCGGACACTTCCGAGTGCCATTGCGAGTGAAAGGATGGGCCTCATTCTTATTGACTCTCAAGGGTTTGTCAACCGCTTCTGAATATTGAAAACGTGGGTGTTGATACCTCCTTCTCCTTCCAGTAAGGTAAAAGAGTAAAAATCTAAAATTTTGGAATTTTATAGTTTATGGAAACCCCGAAATGCTTAGTGCCTTGCATCCCTTCAGCTATCCGCCGAGCGGCAAAACTGCTGGCCGGCGGCGGGCTCGTCGCCTTCCCGACCGAGACGGTCTACGGACTTGGGGCCAATGCCCTGAATCCGCGCGCCGTGAAGAACATTTTTAAAGCCAAAGGAAGACCTTCGGATAATCCTCTCATCGTACATATTGCTACCATGAAAGAACTGGAGTCGGTGGCTGATCAAGTTCCGGAAGCCGCCAGGAGGCTGATGAAAAAATTCTGGCCGGGTCCGCTCACTTTTGTTTTGCCCAAGAAAAAGATTGTCCCTTCGGTCGTCACCGCCGGGGGCCCGACTGTTGCCGTACGTATGCCAAAACACCCCGTCGCCCTGGCATTGATCAAAGCGGCAGGATGCCCTGTTGCCGCCCCATCGGCGAACCTTGCCGGGAGGCCGAGTCCCACGACCGCCACTCATGTTGCCCATGACCTCGGGGACAAAATTGACTGCATTCTCGACGGAGGAAAAACCCGGCATGGCTTGGAGTCCACCGTGATCGATTTCAGGAACGGTATCGTTGAAATTTTAAGAAGCGGCGCGGTAACCGCGGAAATGATGGCAAAAGTTCTTGGTTACACGCCAAAAATGGTGCGCCACACGAAAGGCAAAGTCCGTTCCCCTGGCATGAAATACCGTCATTATGCGCCCGGTGTGTCGATGATTTTGTTCACCGCCGCGAATGAAAAAAAATTGATCCGTGCAATCCGCATCGAAATTCCACGGTTACAGCAAAAAAAGATAAGGATCGGGGTTCTGTGTGTCAGGGAGCACTCAAAACACTACTCCATGGCTGACAAAACCGTCATTTGCGGTTCACTGAAAAACCCTCAGCTGTTCGCCAAAAACCTTTATGCTTCGCTGCGCAAATTCCACACCAAAGATGTGGATATAATTCTCGCGGAGAACATTGGCAAGGAAGGGATAGCCCACGCGGCGTTCGATCGTCTGAGTCGCGCCGCTACGCGGTCGGTTTGAAATCCACCGCCCTGAACTGGATCTGGTGACGGCCTTTCCATTCGTTGCGGTCAAGGTGGCACACCACGTCCATGCTCTGGCTCTGCCCGATGACATCGGCGAATTCACCCATCTTGTAGGCGATCGTGGAGAACTTTTTGTACCCCGCCTGGGCCAAAAACGACAAGTGATTGCTTTCCTTTCCCACCCGCTTGAGGTAGTTGTGTTTGACTCCCCTGATAAGAAACAGCGGCTGTTCGTTACCAACCCCGAACGGTTCCATTTGGTCGAGGAACTTCATGAGCGTTTCGTTGATGTCGTCCGGATGAATTTCACAATCGATGCTGAGAACCGGAGCCTCATCTTCTTTGAAAAAGTGCGTTTCGGCGTATTTTTCCATCGTTCGGACGAAGTCTTCGAGCCTGTCCTTTCGGATATTGAAGCCCGCCGCCTGAGCGTGCCCACCGAAATGTTCCAGATAATCGCTGTTTGCGGTCAAAGCCTCAACCACGTTGAACCGCTCCTGGCTGCGTGCCGACGCGACGAGATATTCACCGAAATCCTGAAGAATCATGGCGGGCAGTCCGTATTTTTCGGAGATCTTCCCGGCAATGAGTCCAAGAATGCCCACGTGCCAGTCCGGACTCCAGGCAACAAATACGTTATTGGAACGTCTGCCGGCGTATTGCGCTTCTGCTTCCTCCATTGCTTTTAAAACCATCTGCTGGCGGTCCTGGTTCAGTTTCTCCAAATGCTGGGCAAGAAGTTTTGATTTTTCAGGATCTTCGCTCAGCAACAACTGAAGTGCATAGTACGGGTGATCGATGCGTCCTGCGGCATTGATGCGGGGTCCGATTTTGAACCCGATCGTTCCGATGTTGAGTTTGTCCTCGGGCTTGATCCCCGCCTGCTCTTTCAGCGACTGCAGCCCGCTCCAGCGGGTGTTTTTGAGGGCTTCCAGGCCGTATTTCACGATGATCCGGTTTTCGTCCCTGATCGGACCGATGTCCGCGATGGTTCCCATGCTTGCCAGATCCAAAAGTGCGAAAAGATATTCTTCGCGTTCCTCCCCTTTGAACTTATCCGTGATCAACGCCGAGGCCAGTTTGTACGCGACGCCCGCCCCCGTTAATCCTTTGAAAGGGTACTCATCACCGGGTTGCAGGGGATGCAAAATCGCGTAGGCTTTGTCCGGCAGCTGTTCTGGAATGGTATGGTGATCTGTCACGATAACATCCACCCCGTAGTTGTGCGCGAGGTCGATCTGACTTTTGCATGAGATACCACAATCAACGGTGACCGCGACATTCACGCCGAGTTTGATGAACTCTTCAATAAATGCGTTGCTCAATCCGTATCCGTCTTTCACGCGGTGGGGAAGTCGGTAGGACACTCTTCCGCCCATGATCTTGAGGGTGTTGTAAAGAATCGCCGTTCCGCTGATTCCGTCCACGTCGTAGTCCCCGAAAACCATGATCTTCTCATTGCGCTGGATGGCTTTCTTTATACGGTCCACCGCTTTGTCCATATCCTTCATCAGGAACGGATTATGGAAGCCTTTTTTATAGTTCGGATACAGGTATGACTGAATCTTGCTCTGGTCGATTATTCCCCTGTTCGCCAGAAGTTTTTCTGTGATGCCAAGATTTGCATCTTCGTTTTTAATCTGCCAATTTTTCTTGAGAACCGACACGCTGAGGGGATTGAGGAGATAAATATATTTCGAGATCTTCGCCTTTTATCCAATGGACATCCTTATAATGTCTAAACCAGGTTAACTGTCTTTTCGCATAATTGCGAGTGTTTTTTTTGATCTCTTCCACGGCTTCATCAAGGGTACAATTGCCCCGGATGTACTGAATAAGTTCCTGGTACCCGATGGAACTCATGGCGGGGATTTTTTCATCGAAACCTTTCATGAGCATCGTTTTCACCTCGTTCAGCAATCCTTTCTGGATCAGCTCATCGACCCGTCCGTTAATGCGTTCGTAAAGAACTTCGCGCGGCCATTCGATGCCGATGGAAAAAACCTCAAAAAGAGGTTCCGCTTTTTCGTCCACCTTGGGGGTGTTGCCGGCGATATTTATTTCAAGCGCGCGGATAACGTATCTCACATTGTTGGGATGGATCCGTGCCGCGGCTTCAGGGTCTTTTTCCTGAAGAATTTTATAAAGTTCCGCCGCACCGTACTGGTTGTAAAAATTCTGGAGCTGGAATCGTAGGTCATGCTGGGGCGGAACCCGCGGGATCTGGTAATTCTGCAAAACGGTGTTCAGGTAGAGTCCCGTTCCGCCGGCTAAAACCGGTAAACGACGGCGACGCAAAATCTCTTCGATAGCTTTGAGTGCGGCTCGTTTAAAATCCGCCACGGTAAATTCCTGGGTCGGTTCCAGTTCGTCGATCAAATGGTGGGGAATCCCGTTCCGCTGCGCCGGTAGTACCTTGTCGGTTCCGATGTCCATGTGCTTGTAGATCTGGCGGGAATCAGCAGATATGATTTCCCCGTTAAACATTTTGGCGACCCGCAGGCTTAACGCCGTTTTTCCCGATGCCGTCGGACCCAAAATCACCACCAAAGGGCGCTTGCCCTCGGCAAGCGTTGTGTCTATAAAACTGGTCAGTTGTTCAAATATTTCCATCATGGCTGCAAGGATGTAAAGTCCTTTTGCTGAGCTTTCCCAGACTTGTAGTGTAACCTTTTCAGGGTCCGGAATGCAATGTGAATTGACTTTTTGGACGAGTTCGCCTACATTACTCGTTGTCACAGACAGCAGGTAACCTCAGTCGTACGGAACACTGGGGCCGTAAAACCCGCCGAGACGCAAATAATTCGCATATAAAAGCCATTCCGCAGGTGCGGCAGGTTTCTACCGGATTTCCATTGTGCTCGACTGTCTGTGAAGAAGTTGAGTTTTTTATTTATTTTTTAACCAATCCTATGGCAGTTACAAAAGCTCAGAAGGACGAAATCCTAAAGAAGCTTGAGGAAAACTTCGCCAAGGCCAAAGCTGTCTATTTTGCACAGAACAAGGGGCTTGAGGTGAAAAAGGTCACCGATCTGCGCAAAAAGCTTTATAAGGAAGGCGTCGAACTGGTCGTCGCCAAGAAAACCCTTATGAAACTCGCGGCAAAAAAGAACAATCTTCCGGATCTCACGGATGAGGTCATGGATGGTCCTGTTGCTGCGGCTTTTGGCTTTCAAGACGCGGTACTTCCGGCAAAGGTTCTGTACGATTTCTCCAAGGAGAACGAAAATCTCCAACTGCTCGGCGCCATTGTTGACGGAAAACTCCTCAACAAAGCCGAAGCAAAACAGCTTGCAACACTCCCGTCCCGCAAGGAACTCCTCGCGAAGTTGGTCGGCAGCATGAAAGCTCCGATTTCCGGCTTCCATGGCGTGCTTGCTGGAACGTTGCGCAAGTTTGTCTATGGTCTTAAAGCGGTCCAGGATAAGAAATCCGCGGCTCCAACCGCCTAGTGCGGTTCTCCACATAGAAAACATTTATTCTTACGTATCCCCTAACTTTTACTCAAATGTCAGACGTTACTCTCAGCAAAGATGCTGAAAAAATCCTTGAAATGGTTGAACAGCTCACTGTTCTCGATCTTGCCAACCTCGTGAAGGCAATGGAAGAAAAATTCGGCGTGAGCGCCGCAGCTCCTGTCATGATGGCTGCCGCAGGTGGTGCAGCAGCAGGTGCCGCTGCAGCTGATGAATCGGCTACCGTAAGCGTTATCCTCGTTGACGGGGGCGCTCAGAAAATCAACGTCATCAAGGCTGTCCGTGAGGCTACCGGCCTGGGTCTTAAAGAGGCCAAGGACCTCGTGGACGGTGCTCCAAAGCCAGTCAAGGAAGGTATCCCTCGCGATGAGGCTGCCAAGCTTGAAAAAGCTTTGAAAGATGCCGGTGCCAAGGTTGAAGTGAAGTAATCTGTTCGTTCAAAACGATCTCTCAAAGCCCCGCCATGGCGGGGCTTTTTTTGTCAGGATTTTTTCACTAGGTTTTTAACATTCGTTCATGAATGTTTGGTATATGTGGAATCCAAGCCATTCATCGTTCGCCCATGTCGCAACCATTTATCATTCGCAAAATCCGCCTTTCCGATGCGGATAAATTCTCTAAACTGCGTATCAAGGCCCTCCGTACCGATCCAAACGTGTTTGTCATGACGCTTCAAGAAGAACAGCTTCTTTCCTCCGATGAAATCGTCAAATATATCGTGAAAAATTATATCCTGGGACTTTTCACCCGCGAGGACGACCTCATCGGGGCTCTGGTGTACATTGAGCAGGAAAGGCAAAAATTCAAACACATCGGTATTCTTGGGGGTATGTATGTCGATCCTCTCTACCGCGGGATTGGGCTCGGGAAAAAACTGTTATCCACCATGCTCCATAACCTTAAAAAAGTCAGCCATCTTCATGCGCTCCAACTCAAGGTTGTCACCACGAACATTCCCGCCATCCGCCTGTATGAATCTTCCGGATTTTCCATTTGGGCTACCGAGAAAAAAGCCCTGTTGTACGATGGAAATTTCTTCGACCAGCACCACATGATGCTTTCCTTTGTTCCTGATTAGCATGTATCGTCATACACCATCGTTCTGGTAATCCTTTCCCTGATTTCACTTTCCAAAGGATCAAAAATCCTTTTTTTTTCATGGAATATCGACGCCGCATCACGTGCGACTCCCTGCGAAATCCCCATGAATTCCAACTCCTGAGGTGTAAACCCCTTGTTCGGAGCGAGTTTTTGCGTCAGGTTTTTTAAGGAGGAGAGACTTAAATCACCCATTGGAATGTCCTGATCGTCCAGGTATCCTTCCGGAAAAAGCGTGATAGTTTTATTCAGGAGTTCGCTCCGGTTCGTCTGGGGGTTAAATCGCCTGAACGGTCGCGTAAGCCTTGTGAGATCGAGCTCCCTGCTCATCACCAGTTCTTCCGTCATTCTTGCCATTTCATCAACCGATTTTCCCTGCGTGTCCTTCCCCATATTTCGCAAAAGAACCTCAAAGAATTCCCTGTTGGGCATTACCTGCTGGACATTATTGACATCCAAAAGATAAGCGTTTGGAGTGTCGGTCTTCAGGGTTCCACCTTCCCTTTCGCCCAAAACCAGTTTCCCCACCACGACGTTTCCTGTGCCTATGAGGTCAGGGATAAGGCCTTCACGTTCAACAAGTTTCATTAATCCCAAGGTGAACTGAACGAGATCTTCATAGAGTCCGTCGGGGGCATCTCCGGGAGGCATAAAGCTCCATCCGATCAGTCCGCGGGTGATGAGAATTCTTTCGGTAATGTTGGCATAAACATAGTTCCCTTCCAGATCCAGATCCCCGATCGGGGTCATGTCCGGCAAATGGTTTCCGAGGTATTTTTTCAGTATTTTAAGCCGCTCAAGTTCCATCTGGGTAATGTTTGAAATCTGTCTCCCGTCGCAGTCCACGACCCTTGCGGCACCCGATTTTTTCACCAGCTCGTCTTCGGATCTCAGTGGAATTCGCAGAGCATGACAAACGTCAATCATCGGGGCGACCGCCATGCGTGTGCCCTGCCCAAGGAGCCGCTGATTGAAATCCACTGCTTTGATCTGGGAGCGCGGAAGATGGCGCAGTGCCGACTCTCGGGGGATTTCCCGGAGCAGATCTTCGGGTGACCTGTGATCAACTTCAAGACTTGGCATATTTCTTTTTATCAAATAAAAAACCCACATTCGTGGGCTTTGAAAAATCATGAACTGTTCAGCCTCACGAACGGTAGGTCCGGCGAATAATCAACTGAATGGAAAGCTGTCGGTTTTTCATGATGGTTGTAATTTATGCCATCTTCTTCCGGAAATCAAGATAATGCCCCTGATCTTTCATCCTGCAGATTCCGTATGGAGTCGCGGCCTTATCCGGGCTTTACTAAAAAGCAAAAATTTGGTAAAATAATGAGATATTAAAAATACTAAAAATAAAAACAAAACTTTATGGCTGAACCAATCAAACTTGATGACCCGGGAAACAGTTCCGGAGCTTCACAAAAAATCACCATAGGCGCACCGACCGGGAATACTCCATCCCCGGCTGCGGGAGGGGGAGGCATGGGAAACATTTTCACCCAGACTCAGGCGAAAAAAGAGGATTCCAAAATGATTTCCTCGATCATTTCGCAAAAAGAGGTCGCACAAAAAACCAAGTCGATATTGGGCCCGGCGCCGACGCTTGAAAAAAGCATCGAACAGGAAAAAGAGGCCACGATGAAACGCAAACTCCGGCTGTTTCAGTTTGTTTTTGTCATGCTTTTTCTGGCGACGGCCTCGATGTCGTTTTATTTTTACGCCGAGCTTTCTCCGGATTTTAACTGGTTCGGCATGAACTGGACCGGCCCGAACACGACCCAGCGTTTGACCGACGCCAATGCCAATATCCGGCAGGTACAAACGCTGATCAACAAGAACCGCTATCTTGCCGCCCAGCTGAAACTCAATGAGTTCAGCTACCAGGCCGACCGGTTTTTGAGCAGCGTCGCCAAGGCGGCCGATCCGACCATAAACTCATTTGATAAACGCGCCATTTTGGCGGATCTTGATGAGTCCAAGATGGCTTTACCCGTCCTTTTGGGTGAAATCCGGGGCGTCCTGACAAAGGATATCGTTGTTCCGACATACCGGTCGGAGCAGGAGCCCGAGCAGACTCCCGAACAGATCGCCCAGACCGCCCAGGAGGATTTGCGCAGCGCTCTCCGAGCGGAAAAGAGCAAGTACAGTACAACTTCCACAAATCCCCAGGACATTCTGGATGTAAAACTTATCGACAATGCTACGAAACTCGTGGGCAATAACACTCTCCGCCAGGTCCTTCAGTCCACCTCAACCGAGAGTCTCCAGAAGCAACTCGATGATTACGCGCAGGCACCGGATTCCCTAAAACTCAAGGCTCTTCAGGGTGTTATCGGCAAAATTCTTTCCTCAACCAAGAGCGATCTGGCCACCATCGCGGACATTAAACAGAAGCGCGTGGAATGGTCCACCATCATCGGGCAGATCAAGGATGTCACCGTGAATATCCAGGGCAGTAATTTTGACCAGCCCGCCCTGTATGAAACGTTCGGGGGGATTGTGTATACCGGCTATGAATTCGATTCCAACAGCAATAAGATCGTCCTTTCCGGGACCACCAAGACCGCCGACGGATCGAACTTCACCTTGTTGAGCAAAATGATCGATCACCTGGAAAACTCGCTCTATTTCCAGGATGTTGACATGCGTTCGTTCAGCAAGAGCAAATCGACCGGAACCAACAGTGAAGGGTTTCTTGCCAATTTCAAGATAGATCTCCGTCTGGAAACCCAGGGGTTTTCCGCAAAAGATTCTCCATTGAATCTTCAGGGTGATGGTCTGAAGGGTGCTGCGGCCACGGGCGCAAAACGCACCGCGACCCCCGTTACTTCCAATACGCAACAGTCTGTGCCAGTTCAGGCACCTGCGGTAACCGCTACGCAGGAAAACGCTTCAGCGACGGCCCCGGTACCGGCCACCGTTGATTCGGCGACACAACAGCCTGATGCTGCGACCGATACCTCCACTGCGGCACCGGCTCCGACCGCATCGGCTCCTACGCAGGAAACGGGCACTTCAGCCAATAACCTCTAAATCATTTCACACTATGGCAACAGCAGCATTACAAAAACGCAACTACGCCAAAAGCATCCGGACCTACATTCTGCTGATGGTTATTACTTCCGGTCTCGCCGTATACTACGGATTCACGCAATATACAAAACTTTCGGGAGCCCAGGACGCTTTGGCCAAGGAACAGGTGCAAATCACCGAACTCCAGTCCACTCAGGCCGATTCCGCCAACGATTACAGCAATCTCAAGCAGGATTTTGAT
>JAYRRV010000186.1:0-2870 GCA_041909955.1 Candidatus Altimarinota bacterium | reverse complement strand
GTTTACGGCGATCCGCAGCAGCATCCACAAAAAGAGACCTACTGGGGCAACGTAAATCCGGTGGGGGAACGAAGCTGTTATAGCGAGGGCAAAAGGTTTTCCGAGAGCCTGGCCGTGAATTATTACCACCATTTTGGATTTCCTCTTTCCATCGTCCGCATTTTCAATACGTACGGACCCCGGATGCGCAGGCATGACGGGCGCGTCATTCCGAGCTTTATCCAGGCCGCCCTGATGGGAGAGACCCTGCGGATGCACGGCGACGGGAGTCAGACCCGTTCGTTTTGCTACATTGACGATATGATTGAAGGTCTTCTTTCAGCCATGAACCACAGGGAATACTTCGGTCCGGTCAATCTGGGCAGCGAGGATGAAATCACCATCCGCTCACTGGCGGAAAAGATCGTCCAACTTACCGGATCCACAAGCGTGATCGCGACCGTGGTACCCATTGAAGACGACCCCAAGAAACGTAAACCCGACCTCAAGCTCGCAAAGACAAAACTGAATTATTCTCCTAAAATAGGCCTGGATGAAGGCCTCAGAAGGACTATTGAATATTTTAAAACTTAGTACGTTTTTCACCGGGCATTTGCCGTTTACAGTTCTTCCCACTTTTCCTATCATTACCTTATGAAAAATTATCTTTTTACTTCCGAATCAGTAACCGAAGGGCACCCCGACAAGATCGCCGACCAGATCGCCGATGCGGTTTTGGACGGTATTTTGTCCCAGGACCCCCGGGGACGGGTTGCGTGCGAGGCACTTGTTACTACCGGATTGGTGCTTGTGGCCGGGGAAATTTCAACCTCTTGCTATGTTGATATCCCGAAAATCGCCAGACAGACCATTCATGACATCGGCTACGATAATGCCACCTTCGGGTTCGATTCCAAGGCATGTGCCGTCCTCACTGCGATTGATGAACAGAGTCCGGACATCGCCATGGGTGTTGATACCGGTGGGGCCGGCGACCAGGGAATGATGTTCGGTTTTGCCGTCAACGAAACGCCCGAACTCATGCCGCTGCCGATTATTCTCGCGCACCGACTGTGCGAAAAACTGGCTTATGTCCGCAAAAAAAAGATCCTCACCTACCTTCGTCCCGACGGGAAATCCCAAGTAACAGTGGAGTATGAAAACGACAAACCGAAGCGCGTTCATACGGTGGTGGTTTCCACACAGCACGATCCGAGCGCAACCCAAAAGAGGATCCAGAAGGATGTGCTTGAACATATTATCAAGCCGGTTTGCGGAAAACTTTTCGACGATAAAACCATCGTCCACATCAACCCGACCGGCAGATTCATCGTCGGTGGGCCTCCGGGTGACTGCGGCCTCACCGGCCGAAAAATCATGGTTGATACCTATGGCGGAATGGGTCGCCACGGCGGTGGATGCTTTTCCGGTAAAGACCCCTCAAAGGTCGACCGGAGCGCAGCCTATTTTGCCCGGTATGTCGCCAAAAACGTCGTTGCCGCAAAACTGGCCGACCGTTGCGAACTCCAGGTATGCTATGCCATCGGTGTTGCGAGGCCCGTTTCTCTTTATGTGAACACCTATGGAACCGGTAAGTTGGAGGACCATAAGCTCGCCGCCCTGCTGGGCAAACATTTTGATTTCACCCCAAAGGGAATGATTCAAACGCTTGATCTCCGCAGGCCGATCTATAAAAAAACCGCTGCATACGGCCATTTCGGCCGGAACGAATCGGTTTTTTCCTGGGAACATACCGACAAAGCAAAAGCGCTGCGGGAAGCCGCTAATCTTTAATTGACTATCCAGCATGACCGACCGTGAACTGCTTGAACAGGGCCAGAAAAATCTCGACCTCGCCGAACGTAACATGGGGGCTCTTATGGCCCTTCGCAGCCAGTTTTCCAAAACGAAGTCATTGAAGGGCGTTCGGATCGCCATGGCTCTTCACGTGACCAAAGAAACAGGAATGCTGGTCAAGACCTTCGTGGATGGCGGGGCACAGGTGGCGATTACTTCCTGTAACCCCCTTTCGACCCAGGATGACATCGTGGCCGCACTGAAAAAACAGGGTATTGAAGTGTATGGCTACAAAGGTGAAAGCCGGAGCGATTATTACAAGTTTTTACACAGTGTTTTAGCCATTAAACCGCACATTACCGTTGATGACGGATGCGACCTGGTAACGCTCCTGCACAGTTCTGAAAAAAAGTATTTGAAGGATATTATCGGCGGCTGCGAAGAGACCACCACCGGGGTAATCCGTCTGAGGGCGATGCAAAAAGAGGGCGTACTAAAATATCCGATTATTGCCGTCAATGACAATAAAACAAAACATTTAATGGATAATTATTACGGTACGGGACAGTCCACTCTGGATGCCATTATGAGGGCTTCCAACACCCTTTTTGCAGGGAAAACTGTCGTGGTGGCCGGTTATGGGGATTGTGGAAAGGGCGTTGCTTTAAGAGCAAAAGGGCTCGGCTCGAACGTCATTATTACCGAAATTAACAACTTTAAGGCCCTGCAGGCGGCCATGGACGGCTTTAGGGTTATGCCCATGTCGCAGGCCGCTCCTTTGGGCGATATCTTTATTACCGTCACCGGCAATTGTGAGGTCATAAGGCCCGAGCATATGAGAACCATGAAGGATGGGGTAATTTTGGCCAATTCCGGCCATTTCGACGTTGAAATCGATGTTCGGGGCCTTGGGAAGCTTGCGTCCAGGAAACGCCGTATACGCCCGTATTTTGATGAATATACGGTCCGTCAGCGGGGAACCATAAAACACATATATCTTATCGGTGAGGGGCGTCTGGCGAATCTGGCGGCCGCTGAAGGCCACCCAAGCGAGGTGATGTCCATGTCTTTCTGCGGTCAGGCCCTTGCGGTTG
>JAYRRV010000185.1:0-4400 GCA_041909955.1 Candidatus Altimarinota bacterium | reverse complement strand
GATCAATATTGTGATGACTTGATTGAAGCACGAAATAATAAATAACTGTTTATAATGTCATTCGTCCACTTACACGTCCATTCACACTATAGCCTTCTTGATGGCTTCGGTACACCAAAATCCATCGTTCAGCGTGCCAAGGAGATGGGTATGCCTGCGGTCGCCATGACCGACCATGGAGTGCTCTATGGTGCCATCGAATTTTATAAAGCGGCGAAGGCAGAGGGGATCAAACCCATCATCGGCTGTGAGGTTTATGTGGCTCCGGGATCACGTTTTGACCGTACCCCGGGGAGTGAAAACAAGCCTTACCACCTGGTTCTGCTCGCAACCTCCGCCGAGGGCTATTTGAATCTGCTGAAACTTGTGAGCCAGGCTCACATTGAAGGGTTTTACTATAAACCTCGCATGGACCACGGCCTTATGAAGGCTCATAGTAAGGGAATTATTGCGTTGAGTTCGTGTCTGGCGGGAGAGGTTGCCCAGTCGGTGGCCCAGGGCGATGAGAAGAAGCAGATTGAGGTGATTGAAAAGTATCAGGACATTTTCGGGAAAGAGAATTTTTATCTGGAACTCCAGGACCATCCGTTTATCGATGAACAAAAGGTGCTCAACGACCGTTTAATTGAGCTTTCAAAAATAACGGGAGCTCCATTGGTGGCGACCCAGGATTCCCATTATGTCAGGCCAGACGATTCCACCTCCCAGGATATTCTTCTCTGCATTCAGACCCAGTCGACGTTGGAACAGGAAGGGCGCATGAAGTTTCAGGGTGACTTTTCGTTGCGCACTCCCGATGAAATGCGCGAGAGCTTCAGCCATGTTCCCGAGGCGCTGGAGAACACGCTGAAGATCGCCGAACGCTGTAACATCGAGATCGATTTCGGGAAAAACCTTATTCCGGTTTTTAAAACGCCCGGGAATGAAACAGCCGCGAGCTATCTCAGAAAGTTGTGCGAAGAAGGTTTGAAGAAAAAATATGGAGACCCGCCTCCGGAACATGCGGTAAAACAGCTGGACTATGAACTGGATGTGGTCCACCGCATGGGTTTTGACGATTATTTTCTGATTGTTTGGGATTTTGTGAGGCATGCCAAAGAAATGGGTATCACGGTTGGACCGGGTCGCGGATCCGCCGCGGGTTCCTTGATTACCTATACTCTTAACATCACCCAGCTGGATCCTCTGCGTTATGGTCTAATCTTTGAACGCTTTTTGAATCCGGAACGTGTGAGCATGCCCGATATTGATATCGATTTTGCTGATACTCGCCGCAACGAAGTACTGGCTTATGTCACCGAAAAATATGGACGGGAATGCGTTGCACAGATCATCACTTTTGGAACCATGGCGGCGCGCGCTGCCGTTCGCGACGTAGGCCGGGCCATGGGTTATCCTTATGCAGATGTTGATAAAATCGCCAAGCTGGTTCCCCCTCCCTTACAGGGTCGGCATGTTCCCCTGAGGCAGTCCATTGATGAGGATCCTGAACTTAAAAACCTTTACAGGATGGACCCCAGAGCGAAAGCGCTTTTGGATAATGCCGTAAAACTCGAGGGTTCGGTCCGCCATGCCGGGACCCATGCTTCCGCGGTGGTGATGTCGGAGAAGCCACTCGTGAATTACACCCCTCTCCAGCGCTCTACCGGAGGTGGAGAAGAAATTATCACCCAATACTCCATGAAGCCGATTGAGGAGATCGGCTTGCTGAAGATGGATTTTCTGGGACTTAAGAACCTGACGATCATCCAGGGAATTCTTGTCCTGTTGCGTTCACTCCATAATAAAGAATTACAGCTTGAATCGATTCCAATGGACGACGCCAAGACTTTTGAGCTTTTGCAAAAAGGCGATACGACCGGCGTGTTCCAGCTTGAATCTGCGGGCATGCGGAGATATATCAGGGAACTGAAACCGACCCGTTTTGAGGACATCATCGCCATGATTTCGTTGTACCGGCCCGGTCCGATGGAATGGATTCCCCAGTATATCAAGGGAAAGCATCATCCAGATACCATAAGGTACCTTCATCCTTCGTTTGAAAGCATCCTTAGGGAGACCAACGGTGTCGCCATCTATCAGGAACAGATTCTGCAGCTTGCCCGGGATTTTGCGGGATTCAGTCTGGGGGAAGCGGATATTCTCCGTAAGGCGGTGGGTAAAAAGAATACCGTTTTGCTTAAAGAACAAAAGGATAAACTTGTAAAAGGCGCAGTCTCCAAAGGTCACCAGGAAAAGTTTGCGGTGGAAGTATTTGAAAAGGTTATCGAGCCTTTTGCAGGTTACGGCTTCAACAAGGCCCATGCTGCATGTTATGCGATGATTTCCTACCAGACGGCGTACCTGAAGGCGCACTATCCTCCGGAGTTTATGGCTTCCCTGCTTTCCGCCGACGCCGACAACACCGACCGAATCATCCTGGAGATCAATGAGTGTAACGAGATGGGGATTGCGGTACTTCCCCCGTCCATCAACGATTCTTTCCTGAATTTCACCGTTGTTGATGAAAAGACCATCCGTTTCGGTCTCGGAGCCATTAAAGGTTTAGGCGGAGGCACGGTTGAAGAGATTTTGAACGTCCGAAAACAGGGCAAATTTGCCTCTCTCGAAGATCTGCTGAGACGCGTCCCGAGTAAACTCCTCAACAAAAAAACTCTGGAGGCACTTGCCTATTCCGGAGCGCTCGACGAATTCGGCGACCGCAAGGTACTGGCATTGAGTTACGACGAGCTTTCCAAGTTTTCCAAGTATTCCCAGGAGGTGAATGCCCAGGGACAGACGGATATCTTTGGAATAATGACCGATTCGCCGGACAACAACATCTCATTCGAACTCAAGGACGCACCACCGGCCACCAATATGGAAAGGCTGACCTGGGAAAAGGAGTACCTTGGCCTGTATGTTTCCGGACACCCGCTCAAGGGTCTCCGTAAATATCTGGCTAAAAAAGTGATGCTGATTGATAACCTGACCAAAAGGAATATCGGAAAGACGGTTAAACTCGGGGGCCTTATCACCCAGATGAAGCGTGTCTTTACCAAAGCCGGCAGCTATATGGCCTACGCCGGTCTTGAAGATCCGACGGGCCGTATTGAGATCGCCATTTTTCCAAAGGTTTTTTCCAAATATCAGACGATCCTTAAAGATGACAGCCTCTTTATGATGGAAGGCCGTCTGGATTTGCGCCGTGATGTTTTCCAGTTTTCGGTCAACAGCGTTACGCCCGTTTCGCTCGACAGCATGATTCGGAACGCCCAAGCCGAAGGTCTTTTTGACGCCAAGGAAAAGATCGTCCGTAAGCAAAAAGTTTTGGAAGCTCAAGTCCAGCACGATCCTCTTGAAGAAGAGTTCGGGCCGCCCCCTCCCCCGGTAGCGGCGCCCACGGAGGACTGGCGTGAAAATCCATTTGTCATAGAAATTCCGGCACAGATCGACATGAAAGTCATGGAGGAGATCAGGACCCTTTTGACCCAAAATCCCGGGGAACGTCGTGTGGAATTGCATATAAGGGTCGGCTCCGGGGTCAAAAAGATGAAGCTCCCCTTTGGTATAACCGTTACTGATGATTTACAAAGTCAACTTCGCTCGGTATTGGGAGTGGGTTAGGCCGCTGGTTCCATTGATTTCCGCCCTTTTTGAACGTACAATCCCCTTTGCAGCTTTGATCGCTGCTTTTCTCTTTTCCTTCACTTCTTATGTTACGCACTCACACCTGTAATGAACCCAACGCATCCTTTGTGGGCAAGGAGGTTACGCTTTGCGGATGGGTTAACAGCCGCCGCGACCACGGTGGACTGATTTTTATCGATTTGCGCGACCGCTACGGTCTTACCCAGATCGTGACCGACCCGAAAGATTTTCCGGACGCCCACGCGGTAGCCGACGAAGTCCGCAGTGAATATGTCGTTTGCGTAACCGGCAAAGTTCGCGGCAGACCCGAAGGCATGAAGAACCCCAAGATGGCGACCGGTGAAATCGAGGTGTTAATCAGTAAGTTTGAAATTCTCAACCGCGCGAAGACCACCCCCTTTGAAATTGACCAGGATAAAGAGGTCAATGAGGAGTTGCGATTGAAGTACCGTTATCTGGACATCCGCCGTCAGCGCATGAAGAACAACCTGATCATGCGTCACCGGATGATCAAGATGATCCGCGACTATATGGATGAACGGAATTTCGTTGAAATTGAAACTCCGATTCTTATTAAAGGTACTCCAGAGGGGAGCCGTGAGTATCTCGTGCCTTCGCGTTTGTATCCGGGGAAGTTTTTTGTGCTCCCGCAATCCCCTCAACAGCTGAAGCAGCTCCTGATGGTCGCGGGAATGGACCGCTATTTCCAGATTGCCCGCTGTTTCCGCGATGAGGACCAACGCGGTGATCGCCAGCCCGAGTTTACACAG
>JAYRRV010000184.1:0-7683 GCA_041909955.1 Candidatus Altimarinota bacterium | reverse complement strand
GTACTTTTTTTGAAATGCTCGGGAACTGGTCGCTCGGCGATTACTTCAAGAAAGAGGCCATTGAATGGAGTTATGAATTTTTAACGGCACCGCAGAGCGAGGGATGTCTTGGACTGGATCCGAACCGTCTCATGGTAACCTGTTTTGCGGGTGACAGCGATGCTCCGCGCGACGACGAGGCCGCAGGACACTGGGAAAAACTCGGATTCAAGAGATATACGGATGCGTCCGCGAGTGACAAGAAACTTATTTTCTTTTACGAAAAAAAGAAGAACTGGTGGGGTCCTGCCGGACACATCGGCCCATGCGGTCCGGATACCGAAATGTTTTATGACATGTGCCCGGATCTGGCATGGGATAAACACAAACCTGGTTCTTCCGAAACAGCGCAAAACCGCTACAACCCGGGCGACCTGAATGGCAAATGCCACCCAAACTGCGAGTGCGGAAGATATGTGGAAATCTGGAATGACGTGTTCATGCAGTACAACAAACAACCGGATGGTTCCTATATCCCGTTAAAGCAGCAGAATGTTGATACGGGCATGGGACTGGAACGCGTCACCGCGATTTTGCAGGGTGTTCCGTCGCATTATGAAACGGAACTTTTTCTTCCCCTGAAAGAAAAAATCAGGGAGCTTGCCGTTGGCCAGAAGAGTGCCGAGACCGAGAGTGAACAGGTTTTCTCGGGCAGAATCATCGCCGACCACATCCGCGCATCGACCTTTATCATGGGCGATCCGTGGGGTGTCGCTCCTTCAAACAAAGACCAGGGATATATTCTCCGCCGCCTGATCCGCCGCGCGATCCGCCATGCCAAAATGATCGGCATTCACGGCAATTTCACGGACATTTTGGGCCAGATCGTCATCGACATATACGGCGACGTCTACCCGGAACTCAAAGCCCGCCAGGCACAGATCATCGAAGAATTCAAACGGGAGGAAGCCAAATTCCAGAAAACGATCGAGCAGGGCCTGCGCGAAATGCGCAAAATCTGGAACGACGACAACTGTAAAAAAGAACTTGCCGTGGAAAACGGCGACAAGGCTTTTTTTGTCTATGAGACCTACGGATTCCCGATTGAAATGATCAAGGAAGAGCTCGGAAAACTCGGGTACTCCATCGATGAAAAGGCTTTCATGAAGCGCTTTGATGACGCCCACAAGGCACACCAGGAAAAGTCACGCGCCGGCTCGGAAATGAAGTTCGCGGGCGGTCTTGCGGACCATTCCTGGGAATGCACCATGCTCCATACCGCCACGCATTTGCTCAACCAGGCTTTGAGGAATGTGCTGGGCACCCATGTTGAACAAAAGGGTTCCAACATCACCGCCGAACGTCTGCGTTTCGACTTCAACCACAAGGAAAAAATGACACCGGAGCAGGTTAAACAGGTTGAGGAGATCGTGAATACCCAGATCCAGCGCGATCTTCCGGTGAGTTTTGACATCATCACCGTGGACGAAGCCAAGAGCAAAGGTGCCATTGGCGTTTTCCCGGACCGGTACGACGAAAAGGTGAAGGTGTACCGCATGGGCGACTTTTCCTATGAAATCTGCGGTGGACCTCACGTGCCGAACACCGGTTCCCTCAAGAAATTCAAGATCACCAAAGAGGAGGCCGTTTCCGCAGGCATCCGCCGCATCAAGGCCGTGGTTATCGGGGCCGGGCTGAAGGAGTAATTCCTGTTTATACCTCCTTCTTTTTCGGCGAGACCTTGCACATCTCTTTTACGTTTTCCAGGCCTTCCAGGTCGACTTCGTTGCCGTTCAGTTTAATCTTCTTTTTCTGGACCCATCGGAACCCTTTTTCCGGCGCTACGACAGCGATATCAATTGCCCCGCCCACGCCCGGGGAAGATCCCGGCGCACTCCAGGTTCCGTCGGTAATTTTCTG
Source organism: Candidatus Altimarinota bacterium (assembly GCA_041909955.1). Taxonomy (GTDB): domain Bacteria; phylum Patescibacteriota; class Gracilibacteria; order UBA1369; family UBA1369; genus PALSA-1335. The sequence continues at coordinate 5,784 of JAYRRV010000184.1, read as the reverse complement.
GATGTATTCGGTAATTTTGATGGCGAGTTCGGAGAACTCCACGGCGTCCTGAAGGGTCATGGTTCCCCAGTTGATAACGTATTCCTGGTCGTCGATGAGCCGTAATAATTCTGTTTTCTTGTTGTCGGGAAGTTCCTGGATGACGGGAATCCTTTTGATTTCCGGACTCCATCCCCGGATGATCCTGATAAGTACGTCCGTCTGGCCGATCCAGGTCGCACCGGACTGATCCCTTCCCAGCTTCAGCACAAGCCCGTTCTTTTCCTTGGGATCGGGGATGGTGATTTTGTACACCATGTTGCGTTTGTTCACATCGTGGCCGGCAACCAAGAATTCCAGGATCGACTGGTAATATTTCTGTTCCTGCTTCTGCCCTTTTTCGTCTTTATAATCGAATATTACACACTCCAGTTCGAACCGGTATTTCACGTCCTTGCAGCCTTTGTCCTCCAGCCGTTTTTTTTGCCCCTCGGCGTAGTTTGTCAGGAATTTGCTGTAGATGTCGGAAAAAAAGTCGTAGAGTTTATCGACGATATCCGGTATGTCCATCGATTCCAGATCGTACTCACACTTGAACTGGTGGATGTGCTGCTGGATGTTTTTGTTTTCCAGGAAAGAGATTCCGCAAGCCATGGCCCCGACGTGCTTGTTGAGCTGGAAAAGTTTCATGCGGGTGTCGGACCCCACGCGGACATCTCCAACCGCGTTGCGGTACGTTTCCATGCTGTCCGCTGCCATGACGTTCCCTTCATTTGTGGTGACGACGATTGCTAAACTCATAAGAATTCTTAAAGGCTTTGTGTAGAGAAAAATTAGCCTATTTCTGCAGATCTTTCAATGTTTTTCTTTGGTCTGGGTATTCCGGCGTTCTGTGGTGGTCTCTTTTTGGGAGTCTAGATGGGTATGGATTGCTTAAACGCATGTAATATGGTATAGTTATGTAATACAGCTCGAGGAATATTGTTCCTGTCATTGTTATATTTCTTAATTTTAAAATCTATGGCGGAAAATGAAAAAAGACTTTCAGGCCCTAAAAAGGCTCCAAAAGCAAAATCTTCTGCAGCTGAAGGCAAATCCGATCTCAATAAGGCGTGTACATACATTGTCCGCGCTGTCCGAGCTGGCGTATTAAGTGCTTCATTGGCTTCTCAGGTTATGAGTACCATGGGATGCGGAGCCAGGACCGGTTTACCAGAAGATGAAATGGCCTTCGTTGATAAAGGCGATGACGGTACTGTCGATGCCGGGAATGATGGTTGCATGGCTGTTGATGCGGGGACCGACGGTTGCATGGGTGTTGACGCAGGAGGTTCGAAACCCGGTATTGATGCGGGTGGATCGAAAGGCATCGACACTGATGCCGGTGGGTCCAAAGGTGAGTCTGCCGGTTGAGGTGATGAATGCCCGGAAAAGGCGTAGAATACAATAAAAATATTTCCTCAGTTATGGAAATCACCCTCTGCCTTATCGTAAAAAATGAAGAACAAAAACTCCCCGCCTGTCTCCAGTCTTTCCGGGGAGTTTTTCAAAAACTTGTCGTCGTCGATACGGGGTCGACGGACAAGACCGTTGATATCGCGAGGCAATTCGGAGCGGAGGTTTTCCATTACGAGTGGACGAAAAATTTTTCACAGGCCCGGAATTTTGCCTTAAGCAAGGTAAAAACTGTGTGGACGATGATGGTGGATGCGGATGACACCCTCGAATCTAAAGACCTGCTATTGTCAGAACTTCAAAAGCTTCCCAAGGAAACCTTGGGTGTTTTTCTCCCCTATCTCTATTCCAATGTACGCAAAGGCCGAGGGACCATGGCTTATCTTCCCAGGGTCTGGAAAACGGATTTGGGTCTTACCTACACCCTTCCCATTCATGAGTATTTAAACGTTCCCCATGATGTTCTCCAGAAATTCGCGAGGGTCAATGTGCCGCTGCTCCACCACAAAAGCGAAGAGGATTTTTCGAAAAGTTTTCAGAGAAATGTGGAAATCCTTGAGTACGCCTACAAAAAAGGTGACCGCCACCCTCGGATTCTTTTTTATCTCGGCCATGACAGTTTTTATGCCGGACATGTGAAAGCATCGCTCGGATGGTTTCAAAAATTCCTACGGCTCAAAACAAAACACCCGCATGAAGCGTACAAGGCCTGGATGATGATCGCAAAAATCCACCTGAAGAACGGCGACAACGAGGCTCTGAAAAAAGCTTATCAAAAAGCCATAAAAATATGTCCGGATTTCCTTGAACCGCATATTTTGCTGGGGGATCTGGCGCTGCAGGAAAAAGATTATGAGGCCGCCGCACTCTTTTACAACAGTGCTTTGCAATGCAAACCGCCACGCACGCATATTTTCCTGAATACTCATTTGGATTATGCTTACGCCGAACGTAAACTGCATGAAGCGTTGAAAGCACTTGAACACCAAACGCAATGATGACGATTCTTTTCTCCATTTTTCGGCTTTTCATTGGATCAAAACAGCAACACCTGCTGGTGATGTTCCAGAATAATTACGAACTCCGCGGGAGCGGCGGTTTTTTGACCCAGCTGCTCGATGTGACGATCGGACGCTTCCGTTTCTCCCCGGCATTCCGTCACGACTACCATGAACTGAAACCAAAGGAGTTTATTCCCGCTCCGCCGGATGTGCAAAAATATCTCAATCATAAACACTGGCATTTGCGCGATTCCAACCTATTTGGGGATTTCCGTGCGTCCGCGCGGCAGGTCATTCAGAATTACCAGTCAATTTTTCCTCATCATGAAGCCGCCGGCGTGGTTGCCGTAAATTTCCATTTTCTGGAAAAACTGATGGGCATTATCGGGGCCGTACGTGTGGGGACAAAAACTTTTGATGACGGAAATATTTTTACCGAACTCTCCACAAACGTTTCAGACATCGACAAACATGACCTGCAGGCCCTGAGTGGCAGGAAAAATATTTTGAAGTCACTGTGTTCCGCCGTCGTACGCACCTGTGTGGCAAAGTTCTGGAAGTGGCCCGAAATATGGATGCTTGCACACAAGTCGCTTGAAACCAAGGATCTCCAGCTGTTTTTCGTGGATGAACGCACACAAGCCCGACTGCTCCACAAAGGCCTCGCCCAGGATTTTTCCGCTGGAAATGCCAAGGATTTTCTGGCCATCGTTGAAAATAATTATCTGGGACTCAAGAGCAATCGTTACATCCGCAGGACGGTTTTTCGCGATGTGGTTTTTGAACTGGACCGGTCCGGAAAAAAACTTTCGGATGCCCTTGTGCGTGTCAAAATTGGATGGAAACATGCCGGCCATTACAACTATCCTTTGTCGGGGACGTATCAGTCCGTAGCCAAAATCCACGTCCCGCTGGCCGCGCAGGATGTGCATATTCTTTCAGCTCCCGAACAGCCACTATTTGAAAAAACTGCCGATGCGACGGTGGTAAGCGTCCACCAAATTCTGGGTATCCAGCAATCTTCCGCGATTGAATTTTCTTACCGTCTCCCCGCCGAACTATTCCAGGACGGGAGTTACCGTTTCAAGTTCATCAAGCAGTCCGGCGTTGTGCAGGAACATGTGCATGAAACGGTCCGTTTTCCCGATCAGTTCAGGGCGGCCGTGAAACAAAACTCAGGAAATAACGGTCATTTTTCCGCATTGGACGGTGTGATTTTCACCGATCACTCTATGGTTGACCGCGACTACGTGTATGTATGTTCAGCTGAACTTCACCGCCAGCCGTCCAGGATATTTTTTCATGAGATGGTCGGGCATGGCATCTTTGACGTCCGTTTTAATGAACCTGTTTTCCGGGATGGTGAAAAGTTTTCCGTGAAGGTCACCGACGAAAAAGAAGCCGTCGATTTTGCCGTTGATAAGCTTGAATTTGTCCAGGATAACCGTCATCTCATCATCCATGCGCGCGACATTCCGTCAAAAGAGGATGCGTTTTATAAAATCTCCCTGAACGGGATTGCCAATGCCTCCGGAATTCCTTTGGGTGAACGCAAAATTACCGCCGTTTACCGGTCCAAATATTTTTCACGGTAAGATTCCGCGTCGTAGACCTTGTCCAGCGAGTGTAAAAAATGAAGTTCCTTTCCACCGAACTTTTTTTTGAAGGTTGTGATATCTTTCCAAGGATGGTCGGGAACATTTTCCGGCGCGATGCCCCAAAGATCGTACTCTTTGCATCCGGCTTTTTTTGCGTACCGCATGATCTCCCAATGGAGCAGGTAGGGAGCCATCATTTTACGGTGCTTCTCCGAAGACCCCCCGAAGAAATAGGTCGCTCGGTTACCGAAAAGAATAACCAATGCGGCGGCCAAAGGAGTATCGCCGTGCTTTGCGACAAAGATTGTCCCCGTCTTTTCGCGTTCGAGAATCGGGAGCAGTTTTTCAAAATAAAATTTCTGTTTCGAAGGAAAATTTTTTCTGCCGACCGTGCCTCCATAAAGTTCAAGGAAATTTTCGACATTTCCGAAGTCCAATCCATTACATACTTTTATGCCGTGCTTTTGAGCCACTTTGACATTGTAGCGGCCTTTGGGGTGCATATGTATTAACAACTCTTCCTCACTCCCGGTGAGGTCGATAACCAAAGTGTTCCTCGGCTCGAATGTTTCCGGTGCGTTTTGAAATCCTATAAAAAATTCCGGGGTCTCTTCGGTCCGGGGCTCGATCCTCAGGTAGGTTGTTTTCTGATCCGGTTCGTGATCGACGATTTTTTCTTCAATGTGTGCAAGCATCGCTTTCCAGTACTTGGCGGCCCTGTTTCCGCCATGCGGCAAATAAGGACCCTCAGGTATGGAGAGAAAATTTGTTTTTTCCTTTCCATTTCCCACAAACTTCAATACGGCGCAACCCGCAACCATTTTTTCACCTTCGAAGATGCCCAGCTTCCAGCTTTTCCATCCCACTTTTTCGCGGAACTCGCACCAGAAATTCGATTGCATGAAGGGGAAATCTGGATTTTCCTTTCTGTAATGATCCCACGCTTCGCTTGTTATAATCCTGCAGTCAACCATGAATTTCTCTTGAAAAACTGATGAAATTGTATCATGTTTCTGTCGAACCGGGCCCGTAGACTTATTTGCTGTTTTGTATTATAATATACTGATGTAAGGATTTATATGACTGAGATGAAAAAAAACATTGCAGACCAATCCCCAAATGATGCGGAGAGCGATATTCGCAGCGGTGAACGGCCGGAAGGGCATGAACATGTGCGGGACAAAGAGGCGGTTCCCAAAAAAGGCCCGGTAAAAAAAATCCAGGCCAAGACCAAAGCCAAGGCTGAAGCGGCCCGTTCGGCACCCGAGGTGGATAGATTGAAACACAAACTCGACCGGTTTTTTAAATGGGGTCTGCTTGTCTCTTTTCTTGCTCACAGCCCCATTCTGTTTGGACGCACGGATAAGGAGGGTAACCGTTACTGGAGCCTTGGCTTTATTGATTTTGGAGGTGGCCCGGGGATGGTTTATGGACCTGACAAGGGAAATACCATGGATCTGGAGAAAAAAATAAGGGAACAGCTAAAGGATGAAACTCCCCCTCAATGGGAGGAGGAAGTGGCCGAAAGTTTAGTGAAAGATCTTGGAAAAGAGGATGCTGAAAAGCTCATCGGCGATATTGATCCGGAGGCCCTTGAGGGCTATAAAAAGGCTCAGGAAGCCATCAAACAGCGCCAGGCGGAACGCGCCGGGCGCATCGACAAAGTAAAGTTTGAAGAGTACAAAAAGAGTCTTCTTGAACGTCTGGAAAAGGGTGAAAAAGTTTCTTTCCGTGACTTTGTGTTTGAAGTG
>JAYRRV010000183.1:0-1744 GCA_041909955.1 Candidatus Altimarinota bacterium | reverse complement strand
ATATGCGGAGTGAATATTTTCAAGAAAATCGAAAGAAAGAAAATCATCGAAAGGTCATCGAAAGAGAGAGGCATCGCCAATTCCCCTGAAAACACCCAATCCGATCATCAGTAATTATGGGTTCTTTTGAACAACAACCCACCCACAAGCCTTCAGAATCCGGAGAGAACTCCCCGGAAAAAAAGCCCTCCGAACTGATTCTACGTATCAGGAAAGCGCTGGAATCCAAGGAAGGTGCGGATTCGTTACGAAAACTCGGGGACCTTCTCTACGAAACCTACAAAGGGGACGAGTATTCACCAACGATCATTTTGTCTTCCATCAGGGAAGTGTACGACGAAAACAAAAGCACTTTCGCACCCCCGCTCACCTTCAATAACTTTTTAAAGTCCTTCGGCCCCGGCATGGTCATGCTGTGCCAGCAAAAACTTGCCGCAATCGGAGGATATAACCTGGGAAAGTACGGAGCACAAAAAAACGGCGTTGACGGGAAATTGGGAAAAATGACAAACAAAGCGCTCCAGAAATACTATAAAAAAACACGGACAACAAAAGCTCCAAAAGCGCAGGAAGGGGCCGCTCCACAAATTCCCGCAGAACAGTATGTACCGCCGCAGCCACTGGTGCCGGTCGCACCGCCTAAAGCGGTTCCTTCTCCCATGCAGCCCGTTGCCTACATGCCTCAGGAATCCTCAGGTGACACCGAAGTAGTTCCTTATACCCCCGGAACGCTGCCTGGCACCATTACGCCCAACAAGGACCTGAATCCTCAGATTGACGCCATTTACGCCCAAAACAGAACAACCCTGACTCACCAGAATTTGCCGGAACATTATGGGAGATCGGAAGAGGAGGTGAGGAGATTCATCATCCTCAATGACCCGATAACCGGCGGTACGGCAACATTTCTGGGCAGAACAATAGATCACAAAGGGAGGAGCGGTCCCGGATTGAACATGATCATGCTTCCGTTTTTAAAAATCGCCGAAGATGCCATCCGCAGGCAGAACATCAACTACCAGCCAAGAAACAAAATCGGCGGTTTTGCGTACCGCAACATGCGTCTGAACGGCAAGATGAGCAACGTCAAAAGCCACCACGCGTACGGGCTGGCCATAGACATGGACTCCGACACGAACGACACCAAAGACGGCCGCGGAGACATACCCGACGAAGTCGTGTTGGCATTGGTGAATGCCGGTTTTGCCTGGGGCGGCACACGGAACGAAGCCTTTAAATACCTGGGCAGGGATGCCATGCATTTCCAGCTCCGTTTTGACGCGCGCGACCCGGAAGCCCAGGCAATCCTAAGAGCCAGCCCTATCGGAATGAAATACTGGAAAGCCATCCTCCCGATGCTCCCGGATGACTACAAAAAAGGCTTGGACCGGGGTCCCGGCCTCATGGCCTGACAAAATAACTACGCCTCTTTCTGATGCCTGGTCACCGTGACCGCCTTAATAACCCGTTCGGTTTTTTCTTTGACGGTGAACTCAAAATGATCGATGACCGTTGTGGTCCCCGCATCGGGAATATTTTCAAACTTGTCCAGAAGCAGCCCCGAAACGGTGGTAAACTGCTGGTCTTCAGGCAGTGAGCCCTTAAAGTAACGGTTAAAATCAACAATGCTTATGCTTCCGTCCACAGCGTAGGTTCCGTCTTTTTGGCGCACGATAAGTCTGGTGATTTCATCGCTTTCATCGGATATGTCGCCGACTATTTCCTCAAGGACGTCTTCAATCGT
>JAYRRV010000182.1:0-2780 GCA_041909955.1 Candidatus Altimarinota bacterium | reverse complement strand
TCCGAAGTGATGAGATACAGGGAACAGTTCTTCGACTTGGCGAATTGCTGACCGAGCTGACGGTACATCTGCCTGACCCGTGCGGTATCTTCCAGACGTTCGCCGTACGGCGGATTGCAGATAAACGTACAGTTCTGGAATTTGCCGAAATCCAGGTTGTTGAAGTCCGCACTTTTGAAATTCAACCGTGCAATACCGGCCCGGTTGGCGTTGTCTTCGGCAACTTTTAACACTTCGGCGTCAATATCAAAGCCGTAAATCGGCAACTTTTGGGGAACCACGGTTACCTGCTCGCCGAAGTTCAAGGCAACCGACTGGAAACCCTTCGCCAGTTTTTGAGCCTCAACCCTAGCGGCGGCAACATTCGCTTTATCGATCCACGGCCAGTCTTCAAAAGCAAAAGATCGCAGCATGCCCGGCGCAATATTCATGGCAATCAATGCGGCCTCAATGGGAATCGTCCCGCTCCCGCAAAATAGGTCGACCAACGGTCTGTCCGAAGTCCATCCCGAAAGTTTCACCAGAGCCGAAGCCAGTGTTTCCTTGATGGGAGCAACGCCCGCACTGATTCTGTACCCGCGTTTATGCAAACTGACGCCCGAAGTATTCAACCCTACCACCGCCCGATCCTTGTTCAGCTTCACCAGGATCTCATAAACCAGTCCGGAATTTTCAGGCAAACTTTCCGTGCGATGGCCGGCCTGAAGCCTTTTCACGATCGCTTTTTTCACGATACTCTGAATCGCGGGTTCGGAATGCAGCACCGACCTCACGCTTGACCCGTAAACAGAAAAAGCATCATCGGGCCCAATATATTTTTCCCACTCAACGGCGAAAACGGCATCAAAAAGCTGATCAAAGGTCACCGCGCTAAAATCGGCGGTTTTCATCAATATCCTGTCGGCGCAGCGCGACCACATATTCGCACGGATCATCGCCATTTCTTCACCCTTGAAGGTCACACGGCCGTCTTCGGTTTTTATCACCCACAGACCGATCATTTTCAGCTCGTCATACACCAGTTTTTCCAGCCCGAAGGCACACGTTGCAAGAAGTTCCATACATCGGATATATCTGTTTCAGATACCATTTTGCGGCAAGGATGACAGAAAAACGACAAAAATCAAAGAGGGATTCCGTTTTTCATTGCCAAAAAGCCCCAAAGCGCTACAATAAGCCTGATTTTACCAGTGAGTGATCGCCCCTTCCCGCTCTGCGGGATCGGGAGGAAAGTCCGAGCACCCAGGAACAGGATAACTCCTAACAGGAGCGCGCTGCCGCCTTAAACGGCAGTGACGGACAGTGCCACAGAGACGCATCAAAGGTGAAACGCCCCGCCATGGCGGGGGGTCCTCCGGTAACGGAGAGATCAGGTAAACCCTATCCGGTGCAAGGTGGGATGGAAGCGATGGAACAAGCTGCGTTCCTCAGTCCAAAGCTTCCCGCCGCAAGAGGCCGTCAGCAATGACGGTCCGCAGAGAGATGATCACACTTCGCAAGAAGTACAAAACTCGGCTTACGATCTGGTAAAATCACTAGGAAACTCCATTAATCTTCAAGAGTGAAACCTTCCGAAATCGCCTTTGGCCTGATCCGCATCCCCTCGGATTTCCTGATGACGCTGCTGGCGTTCATCCTGGCATACCGCATCCGCTCCATCAGCGGATTCATTCCGGGCATCAATCTGCCGTTTGACGTAGGTTCGTTCCCACCGATCGACGAATACATCCGGTTCAGTGTCTTCGCCGCGGGATTTCTTGTACTCATATCCGTCATCCGGAGAATGTACTCGCTCAAATCCACCGTCCGGACCGGCAGAGAAATCAAACAGATCATTTCCACCACCTCCATGTGGCTCATGGCGATCATCGCCTACTTCTTTCTGATCAGAACATTCCCCTTCTCGCGTCTGGCCCTTATCTACACCTGGGTCCTTTCCATCGTTTTAATCTGTGCCGGAAGACTGCTCATCAGATCCATCCAGTACCTCACACTACAGGCGGGTATCGGGAAAAAACCGATCCTTTTCATCGGGCATAACGTCATTACCCAAAGACTTGCCGCCGATTTCAGAAAAGACATCAGCTACAACGTCATCGGCTACATCGAAGACAAAAAAGAGGAGCCCGAAAAACATTTCCACCACCTCGGAACACTCGACCAACTTGCAGCCATCGTCTCCAAACACAAAATCGAAGAGATCATCCAGACCAAAACCGATCTCACCCACCACGAAGGGGCGGATCTTTTGGCCTTTTGCCGCGAACACCACATCCAGTTCAGCTTCGTCCCCGACCTTCTGGAGATCCAGCAGGCAAACATCGAAACCGAAACCTGGGGTGATATTCCGGTCATCAAGCTCAAACCCACACCGCTGGACGGCTGGGGGAAAGTCGCCAAAAGAGTTTTTGACATCATTGGATCCGGCACGGGACTGCTGATCCTCTCGCCTTTCCTGCTCATCACGGCCATCGCCGTCAAACTGGATTCCAAAGGAACCATCCTGTTTAAATTCCTGGACGACGGCAGCCGGGTCAAACGCGTAGGCGAACGGGGAAAACTGTTCAACTTCTACAAATTCCGGACCATGTACCCCAACACCCACAACCTTCGCTACACCAAGCTGGCGGAACAGAACACCCGCAAAGACTCCCCTCTGGTGAAAATAAAGGACGATCCGCGGATCACCCGGGTCGGGAGATTCCTCCGCAAAACCAGCATCGATGAACTTCCGCAGCTTATCAACGTCCTGAAAGGCGAAATGAGCCTCGTGGGGCCGC
>JAYRRV010000181.1:0-5295 GCA_041909955.1 Candidatus Altimarinota bacterium | reverse complement strand
TCCGTCGGAAAACGAGGCCCGCAAAAAGGCCGGACTTCCTCCGATGAAAGAGGATGAATATTTGAAAATGCTCGGATCAAAACTCAAGACCAAGGAGCAGATGCATGCCTATATCATGCTGATGTTCAAGTACCGGTTTGACCCTGAGGATAAAGACACTTGGCAGAGGCCCGAACATACCGTCAACCGCGTTGAAAACGGACAGATGCTCGGCGACTGTGAGGACTATGCTTTCGTTCTCCAAAAAATCCTGGAGTCGCAGGGGAAAAAGGTTCATGTCGTTTATTTGCCTGGCCATTCGGAATGCGTAACTGTCTCCAGGGGGCCGGACGGAAAATATCATGCCACCAGTTATGGAACGTTCGGCGTAGATTCCAATGGTAACCGCGTGGGTGAATCGGCCGACCCGGAGAAATCAAAAGGGTATGACACCCCCGAAGCGGCCCTGCGAAGTTTGCAGAACAAATGGGCGTACAAGGAGTCCGGAAACGCCGAAATGGAGGATGGAAATCTCTTCTCCCAGTTTAAGGATAAACTTTCGGTCATGAGCATCGAATCTTCCTCCAAAGGATCCCGTTTTGAATCCATCATCGCGCTGCAGGGTATGCAGTTTGATTCCGACGGCAGAGGAAAAGATTCCAAGGGACGCATCTATACAAGACAGCCCGACGGTTCAGTCAGGGATTCCGCCGGGAACATTTTTACCCTGTCGCTCATGGGGGTCGTTGATAGCGACGGCATGGAGTACACCATGTTAAATGACGGACTGTTAAGGGACAAAAACAACAACCGTTATAAAGTGCTGCCCGACGGAAGCCTGGCAAGATATTCACCTCTGAAAGTTGATGACACGATTCTGACTCCGCATGAAATCGAAACTCCCAAGGGTGAAAATGCTGCCGAACCGGCAAAAAAAGCCGAAGGAAAAAAGGCGGAGGGTGGAAAAGAAAAACCCGAGTCGATGAGGCCCAAAATCATTACCGCCATCAGTACGGTTGTGGAACAGGCGAGGAAAGATATGCGCGAGGGGAAACCGGTATCGCCCGAGCAAATGCAGACCGATATTCTTGCAAAACTTCAGGGAGTGGGTGTTTCGGATAAACCGGTGTCCCAGACGATCGACAGTGTGATGGTGACCATCCAGCCGGACGGAAGTATGAATGTGGCCGGGCTTGAAAACTGGGTCAGCGACTATCCAAAGAAACAGAAGGTCGGTGAAGTATTCAGATCGGTAAAACTTCAGATGGACGCCTTGAAAAAAGGTGATCCCGCGGCCGCGGCCATGAAAAGCGGTACTGATGTGCAAAATTACGCCCGGGGTTTGCTGGAGAGCGGCATCAAGGCCAAAGGCATCCAGCTGAATCACGATATGTATGTCTATTCCGTAAGCAAGTTCTGCAGCGCTGTGGTAAAACCGGGAGGCGCGGTTACGGTAAGCGTTGACGCCGCTTGGGCCGAGGAGACGTATCAGCGGCTGCAGGGTTGAAGATTCGATCTACAACTTGCCGCATCGTTTGTCAGTTTTCTTTCAACGATTTTTTGTGGTATTCTAAGCCCCGCTATCAATCTTTTTATGAACATCCTTTTTATCGGAGACATTTTTGGACGGCCGGGACGCAGCACGGTGAAAAAGCTGTTGCCGGAGTACAAAAAGAAAATGAAGGCCGACCTTGTAATCGCCAATGCGGAAAACATGCACCACGGCAAGGGTGTAACCGAACCTTTACTTAAGGAGATGCAGGCGGCGGGCGTGGATTTTTTCACTTCCGGCAACCATGTGTGGAAGGAAAGGGAGATTATTTCCAGACTGGATGACCCGAAATTACCGTTGATTCGTCCGGCAAATTATCCGGATGGCGCTCCGGGAAAGGGCTACCAGGTGGTTGATGACGCGAGCGGCCGTAAAGTGCTGGTCATAAATCTCATGGGCCGGGTCTTCATGCCCATGCATCTGGACTGCCCGTTCCGGGCAGCGGATACAATCCTGAAACGGTTTGAAAACGACAAGAACCTTTCCGCGATTTTCGTGGATTTCCACGCGGAAACGACGTCGGAGAAAATGGCGCTGGCGCATTATCTGGACGGCCGCGTTTCGGCCGTGATCGGCACCCACACCCACGTTCCCACCTTCGATGCCCGCGTACTTCCGGGAGGCACCGCGTTTCAGTCCGATGTGGGATTTACGGGACCGATCGATTCGGTCATCGGTCTGGAAAAAGAGGGCATTATCAAGAATTTTCTGACCCAAGTGCCGTTTAAACACGAGGTGGCGGGCGGGGATACCGTGTTCAACGCCATAACAATCCACATCGACGACACGACCAAAAAAGCTGTTTCGGTGGAACAGATCCAAAAGTATCTTGAAGATCTCTAATTATTTCTATGAAAAAATCGACCCGACTACTTTCGTATTTTCTGATTTTTGCCATCGTTTTTTTAACCGGATGGGAAGCGGCAAGTTATTATCACAATAAAGCCGTCCGGGCTACGTCCGGCACCCAGCAGGAGGTTCCTTCACCGGTTGCGGCGCTTTCTTCGCTGCTTTCTTCTCAGGACGAAAACCCGGCCGATTTAAGCCTCTTCTGGAAGGTCTGGGGGATCGTTTCCGACCTCTACGTGGATGAAACCGCCTTGAATAAGCAGACCATGGTGTACGGTGCCATCAAGGGCATGGTGGCTTCGCTCAATGATCCGTATACCGTTTTCATGACCCCTGACGAGACCAAAGATTTTGACGAAAGCCTGAACGGCACGCTGGAAGGCATCGGGGCCGAACTCACCGTGAAGGAAGGCGTACTGGTCATCATTTCTCCGCTCAAGAACTCCCCAGCGGAAAAAGCGGGACTTTTGCCCGGGGACGTGGTGTACAAAATTGACGGAAATATTACCAGCGATTTAACCCTTTTTGAGGCCATTACCAAAATCCGCGGCGCAAAAGGAACCACCGTCACCCTTACGATGCTGCGCAAGGGAAAAAAAGATCCGTTTGACGTTGCCATTGTCCGCGACGAGGTGAATATTGAAAGCGTGAGCATGGAGGACAAGGGGAAAGGCATTTACTACATTGCCATCAACCAGTTCAGCGACAATACCAAGACCGAGTTCGACAAGGCGATCCAGCAGATTCTCCTCAAGGAACCCAAGGGCATCGTATTGGATTTGCGCTATAACGGCGGCGGGTACCTGGATATTTCCGTGGATATTCTTTCCGAATTTTTAAAAGGGAAAACCGAGGCGGTCACCATTAAACGTCGCGATGCGAAGGATAATGAAACGATGTATGTTTCCGGGAACGCCCCGTTGGCCGAGGTACCGCTGGTGGTGCTCGTGAACAAAGGTTCGGCCTCGGCTTCGGAAATCGTTGCCGGCGCGGTACAAGACCACAAGCGAGGAGTCGTGATGGGAGAGCAGACCTTTGGTAAGGGCAGCGTACAGGAGGTCGACAAGCTCCCGGACGGTTCCAGCCTGCGCATTACCATCGCCAAGTGGTACACCCCGAGCGGGAAAAACATCAGCGAGGTCGGCATCACCCCGGACATTGAAGTGTCCCTGACCGAGCAGGATGCCGAAGCAAAACGCGATCCTCAGCTCGACTCGGCGGTCAAATATTTGCTGGGGCTGGAATAGTCGTTCGGTCCATCACAAAGCTTGTATCCCAAACCGTACACGGTCTGGAGGATTTTTATGGGAGCGGTGTCCCCGATTTTTCTGCGGAGGCTGGATATGTGAACCTCCAGCGTGTTGGTCATGATCTGCACGTTGTAGTTCCAGATGTATTCCAGCAGGGTGTTGCGGTTCATGACTTTGTTTTTGTTCCGGGCCAGAAATTCCAGCAGCTGATACTCTTTTTTCCTGAGTTTGATCCATTTGCCGTTGCGTTCAACCCGGTACTCGTCGGGGTGGAGAATAAGATCGCCCAGGCGAAGGGTCTGTTCCCTGTTCCTGAGGCGGGGGAATGCGCCGGCCGCGGGGGTGAGGTCCGTAATTTTTTCCATAGTGAAGAAGAAAAGGATTAGGAAAATTGGGACTCCGTTATAGCAGGAGTCCGATGAACCTTTTCTGAAGAGTTGCTGAAATAACCCTAAAGTTTTTAGGACAATTTGGTGACAATGGCTTTGCGGCGGCGGTTTTTTTGTATATATTACGTGGGCATTGGGAGAGATGGCCGAGTGGTTGAAGGCAACAGTCTTGAAAACTGTCAGGGGTGCAAGCCCCTCGTGGGTTCGAATCCCACTCTCTCCGCCATCGAGCACGGTTTGGGACTTTTACGCAAGGGCCTTTTATGTTATAATTAGGGGATTATTTATGTTTTACCGATGAAAATTCTCGATCATAATAACCCCCTCAATGTTTCACCAGGAAGGTTTGTCTATTTCAGTGGAGATGCCCCGCCTCAAGGAGGAGCCGAAAAAAAAGAAGGTGAAAAACAGACCCCCGAAGAGTTCAGGAAAGCGGTAAAAGCGATTGCAGACAAACATATCGGCAATCTCAAACCGACCGGGTTGATTAAAGATCTGGACAGAATTTCCAAAATTGCTGATGATCTCTATAAAAAGGCTTCCGACGATCAACTGGTCCAGCTGACCCACAGGCTGGCCGTATGTTCCCAATTTACTAGAGTCATTGGATCATATATGGATGATGTTATTTCTCCGGAGGCACGGTCAAAAATCTGGGAAAAGGCAAGCGGGATAGTCAACAATTCCACTTTTCTCTCAGACATTCTTGGTTCCACAGATCCCAATGAGACGCTGATTCTGGATATGACCCAAAATCTTCTCGACATTAACAATATTCATTTCATTTTGAAATCATGTTCTCCCGCTTTGAAACCTGAAGCTGATAAGATCAGGAAAATGGTCTATGATACCCCTTCAATGGCGGCTGTCGGACGCAGGGAGGCTGAAAAACTTGAAGAACGCTCGCGGGCATCCGAAGCAGACGCCTATCTGGACCAGCAGCTCGGCGGGGGGAAAGCACAGAAAAAGAAAGATGAAACTCCCGATGAAGGAAGGAGGGTTTTCCGCGGGGCGATCGACAAGAATCTCCATGACCTTCAGCCCTCCAGTTTGATAAAAGACCCTGATAAAATAACCGAACTCGCCGATGAGCTGGTGAAACATGGTGCGATTGAACTATTGTCTCAAATCTCACGAAGACTTTATGTATGTGTTGAATTTTCCATGCTCCTGGGCCCGGCTCCCAGCAGGGTCATCTCTCCCGAAGCCCGCTCGAAACTCTGGGGTCAGGTCAATGATATTGCGAACAACAGCTCCTTCCTCACAGAAAACCTGG
>JAYRRV010000180.1:0-1541 GCA_041909955.1 Candidatus Altimarinota bacterium | reverse complement strand
CGCCCTGTATTTTTGAACACGTGTATATCGCCCGTCCCGACTCGATGCAGGACGGCGTGAGCGTCTACAAGACGAGAATGCGCATGGGTTTGAAACTCGCCCAGAAAATCAAAAAGGCGAAACTGAACATCGACGTGGTGGTTCCGGTTCCCGATTCGGCACGCAGTTCCGCCCTTGCATTGGCCCAGGAACTTGGCATCAAGTACCGGGAAGGACTGGTGAAAAACCGCTATATCGGGAGGACCTTTATTATGCCGGGCCAGGAGATCCGGAAAAAATCCATTCACTACAAGCTGAACCCTATCAAGCTTGAGATTGAGGGGAGAAATGTTTTGCTTGTGGATGATTCGATTGTCCGCGGAAACACCTCAAAAAAAATCATTGAGATGATCCGTGAGGCCGGTGCCAAAAAGGTGTATTTTGCGTCGGCTGCTCCGCAAATTATAAGCCCGTGCGTCTACGGAGTTGATATGCCGACCAAAAAGGAACTCGTAGCCAACGGACTGACGGTTGATCAGATCTGTAAGGTTATCGGAGCAGACGAACTCTTTTATCAGGACATCGATGATCTTGTTGATTCCGCCAAAGAGGGTAATCCCAAAATAACCAACTTCTGCTTCGCCTGCATGAGCGGCAAGTACCCGACCGCCGAGGTCACCAAGGAGCTTCTGGCCAAGGCCGAATCCGCCCGAGGAAACGTTCATCAGCTTGATGCAGAACTGGGAGGAGACGGAGCCAAGGATGACCAGCTGACTCTCATTTAACGGCCTCCGGAAACGAAATAACTGTCCGATTCCATTTTGACGAACCACTTCTCTCTGCTTTGGGTTTTGCAGGACGGTTTTTGTATTTGTAATGTTTTGTGAATTCACGCGTTTACTCTATCTGAAACATAATATATCCTTGCTAATCTGTAATTATTTTGTTATAATAATATGAATTCTATTAACTTTACATCTATGAGCGCAGTACCAAAACTACCACCAGGTTCAGAACACCATGAACGTGCGGAACACCCCTTTGAGGTGAAGAAAAAGGGTTTGAAAAAAGAGGCGGCCGTGGATGCCTCGCTGGAAGAAACAAGAGCAAGGGTCAGGGAAGTTCTGACTCCCTTGGAACTTGATGCCGGAGATGTCCTCACCCGAAGCGGTGAAGAGATTCTTGAAGAAAAGCTTGATAAACCTTTTGTGGGTATTATTGAAAGTGGCAGCAAGCAGCCGGTTGCCATCAGTTCCCGTTTCCATGGGGCTGAAGTCGTTGCATATACAACCCCTGGGCTTCCAAAACCAAACGGAGAGTATCCTGAAAACCGCGACGGCCTTGTGATGATCAAAACGGCCGACGGTAATGGTCTCCAGGTGGTCATGAGCCATGGAATGAGCGAAGGGCCAGAGTCCGCAGCTTTGGCAAACACCGCGTCGATATCCGCGGGTTTCGATATGCAACGCATGGAACCTCCACATATGAATGAGGTTTTTGGACGCATCAACGACCAAGTCAACGGGATGAAAAAAGAACTGGAAGTTCCCAAACACCGACTT
>JAYRRV010000179.1:0-3442 GCA_041909955.1 Candidatus Altimarinota bacterium | reverse complement strand
GCCCCCGGGTCCGACCCCACATCCATCAACGCAGTGAGTACTCCGGTAACTCTTATGGAAAGAACCGTGGCCACTCCGTCCTATGGAATATATTCGGTGGGAATGCTCCTTCGTGCTACCATACCAGCGGGCAATCCTCACGGAGACTTCAGTGGAGAACTCACCTTCAGCCTGGACCCATAAACTATCAACCCCTCAATGAAAAAATTTCTAGCAGCCATCACGCTCGCATTCACCTTGACCGCCCTCGCTCCCGTCACACAAGCCGGATTCAGCATGGTGCCGTCCAACAGCGATGCAAGACGCCAGTTTAATTACGAAATTTCGGCGGGCGAAGAAAAAAAAGATTCCATCGTCATAGAAAACAACAACGAAAAGCCTCTCACTCTGCTGCTATACGGGGCGGATTCAACCCACAGCAACCAGGGGTCGTTCGCACTGGTCAACCGAACCGCGACACAACGCACGGTCGGAAACTGGATCAAGTTCAAAGAATCCACCGTCACCCTGGAAGGTGGAGAGAAAAAAGAGATTCCGTTTACCATCAGCCTCCCGGACAAAGTCACCCCGGGCAACTACGCGGGCGGAATAGCTGCGGAAACCACGACCATACAGGAATCGGGGAAAGATAACGGCAAAGCCAACACGGGCGCTGGCGTCGTGATTTCCTCCCGTCTGGTGGTCAAGCTGTTCGTCTCCGTTCCGGGCGAAAAAACCGTCAAATATGACTGGACCGAATTCACGCACATGGTAACGGCGAATGGCAAGCAGCGCTGCACCTTCAGCTTTAAAAATGACGGAAACGCCGCAATCGTGGTGGAACCGAAAATTGAAATGAAAAACATGTTCTGGGGTGACGCGGAAGAGTTTAAAATCCCGGGAACAACCCTGCTCCAGAACGAAAAAGTAACCATTCCTTTCGACTGGGACAAAAAGCCCCGGTTCGGATTCTTCACGGCAAAAGCGACCACCGTGTTTTCCGAATACGACATCGCGAACAATCAGAACATCAACCCCAAAACAATAACCAAAACCCTCACATTCTGGATTATTCCGTGGGACATCCTGGCCATTGTGATAGCGGGTCTCTCACTCATTCTGATCGTTGTGGTTTACAAAACGGTCATCATGCGGAAACTCAAGAAATCCGCGAAAACATATGAAGTGCAGGAAGGCGAAACGCTCGTAAGCATTTCCACGAAAGCAAAAGTATCCTGGAAAAAACTTGCGAAACTCAATAAAATGAAACCGCCGTATACCATTAAAAAAGGCGACAAACTCCAGGTTCCTTCAAAAAAATAACATGCTGAAAAAACTGTCTTTTCTGCTCGTGGGGTTCTTTTGTTCTGGTCTGCTTGCGGCGCATGCTGCGCAGCCGAACGAAGACCGGTTTAATTTCTTCATCGCGAATCCCAACACGGCGGAGCCGAAAAAGTTCATGTTCGAACTGAAACCCGGCGAAACGGGGTCGGACTACGCCATCGTGAAGAACGTATCTGACGTGCCGCTGAAATTCAGTCTGTACGGCTCAGACGGAACAAGAACCGCACAGGGGAGTTTTGCTTTGGAAACGAAAAGCGAGGAGTCACAGGAGGTCGGGAAATGGATCACCTTTGACGACAAGGAACTTACGCTGAACCCCGGAGAATACAAGAAAGTCAAATTTCACGTGCGGGTGCCGGCGGAAACCGCCGAGGGAACGTACAGCGGAGGAGTATCTGCGGAAAAATCAAAGCCGGACTCGCAAAACCCCAATGTTACGATCGCGGTGCGAATTTCGTTGAGGGTCGATGTTAAAGTGACCGCCTCACCTCACCCGGTGGCCAAAAAATACGCCGATCTCGGGGAAAACCCATTCTATCAGGTCTATTTCTGGGCATCGCTTGGGCTTTTTGTCGTCAGCGCCGGCGCGCTCGGATGGTCATTCTACAGCGACCGGAAAACTCCGCACCACAAGCGCAAACCTGCAAAAAAGTAGCATCGCAATGGGAAGAAAAAAACGTTAAAATACAGGTACAAACCCTCATGCGTTTTTTACGATGCCAGAAACCGTAAAAATCTCCGTCATTATTCCGTCGGCGCCGGACCGCGCGGTCGAACCGGTATTGCAGAACCTTGAAAAAATCAGGCCTCCGCACGTCCTGATGGAAGTTTTCGTGATTAAGGGAACCTGGCCCCCTATCCAGAGGAACATGGGCATACGGGCGGCAACGGGAGAATACATCTTCCTCTTTGACGACGACGTGATCATCCCCCGCGGTACGATTGAAAAAGCCCTCGAAACGTTTGAACATAATCCCGACATACAGGTGGTTGGAGGACCGAACCTCACCCCTCCGGAAAACGACTACATTCAGCATTGCTTTGGTTTTTCCCACGCCTCCCCTTTCGTCGGATTACAGACCGCGGCAAGATACCGTCCCATAAAAGGCATCACCAAGGCGACGGAAAAACATCTCATCAGCTGCAACCTGGCGTTCAGGAGCAAAGTGCTGAAAGACAACCCGTTTGACCCTAAAATATTCCCGAATGAAGAAAACGAACTTATTTCAAGAATATCCGAAAAAGGGCATCTTTTGGCATATAATCCAGAGTTTTTCGTATACCATCACCGAAGAAAAAATCTTGGCGCGTTCATGAAACAGATTTTCTACTGGGGAAAGGGGCGTACCATACATTCACTAAAGAAACCGCAGAATTTTGACCCGCTTTTCTTCATTCCGCTGCTATTCTTGTTCTACCTGGTGAGCCTGGTGTGGATACATGCCCCGTGGTATTTCCTCCCGCTTGCGGCGTACATCGTGCTGGACTTTGTTTTTACGATTGAAACGGCATTCACCTTCAAAAAATGGACGTCGCTCGCCCTGATGTTCTGGCTGTTTCCCATCACCCACATCACCTATGCCCTGGGACTGCTGGCCGGATTCGCCGGATACTGGAAAGAAGAAAAAACGCTTCCGGAAGAAAAAGAGTTCCTGCTCATTAAAATAGACATGACGTGAACACCGCGGAACCAAAAATCAGCGTGATCATGCCGGTTTATAACGGAGAAAAACATCTCCGGGAAGCCATTGAAAGCATTCTTACCCAGACGTTCACAGATTTTGAGCTGCTGGTCATGGATGACGGCTCAACGGACCAAACACCGGAAATTCTTGAAGAATTCGGACAAAAAGACCACCGGATAAAAATATTCAGACAGAAAAACAAAGGGCTTGTGGAAAGCCTGAACAGCCTTGCGGAAAACGCCAAATACGACCTTGTCGCCCGGATGGACGCCGACGACGTGTCGTATCCTCAAAGGCTGGAAATACAATACGAATACATGGAAAAACACCCCCAAACGGTGCTTCTGGGGACATACGCCAATATTATTGAACGTAGCGGTGGAGTGGCACGTCGCAATACCGCCTTCCGGGAGGACGAACTGAACCGGTGGTAT
>JAYRRV010000178.1:0-2330 GCA_041909955.1 Candidatus Altimarinota bacterium | reverse complement strand
TTTCACCTCGGGGGACGTGGCTTCAAGGCCCGGAATCCCTTTGATGATGGACTTGAATTTGCTCTCGAATTTTTCGTCGAGCGGGTCCAGGTTCAAAAGCTTTTTTGCTTTCCCCTTGGGTATTTTCTTGGATGTCACGAGTTCGTCCAGGTACTTGCGGGTCGGTTCGTCAACTTTGGCATCTGCAGCATTCAGCGCGTTCATCTCTTTGTTGAGCTGCCTCATTTTTTCCGCGTTCGGGCTTTGTTGCTCTTTTTCCGTGAGCTTCATCTGTTCGGCAATTTTTTCCGAACTTTCCGCGGCGGACTTGGCCATCCTGCCGATTCTCTCCTTGGTCGTTTCAATATCCTCTTCCTCCTCGTCTTCCGATTCGGCTTCTTCCTTCTCTTTCTTCTTCTTTTTTTCTTTCTCTTCTTCGTCCTTTTTCTTCTTTTCCTCCTCCTCTTTTTCCTTCTTTTTCTTTTCTTCCTCCTTCTTTTTTTCGTCGTCGTCCTTTTCAGGACCGCTGCCGGAACCGCTTGGGGACCCGGTTGTCGCGAAAACGGAGCGGCTGTTTGCCGCCGTGCCGGGTGCGCAGGTCATGAAAATTCCGCAGCTCAAAAGGTTACCCGTAAAGAGTTCCAATTTTGCGTTGGCCAGGTTGTTGAGGGAAGCATGTGTCATCATAGGGATCCTTGGTGAGGGGATGTATGTGCTCCGGCCGCATCGGTGTGATGACGGTACGTCGCATAAGCTCCGGCTGCGAACATGACTTTATCAGTCATGAATGCCCACTGAGCGTGTACGGCCTTGTGGCGGCCGTCTGACCATTGCTTTAATTTTCGGAGATGGTTTTGCTGATTGTAAGATGAGAAGTGAAACCTGCAGTGTTCTCGCGCTAATTTTATCATTATTTTTTATTTTGTCAAATACAGAACTTCTGATCCTATTGAGCTATGTAAACGATACCGTCGTTTCCCTGGAACTTTTCTCCGGCTTTTACCGTTCCTCCATATAAAGTTTTGGTTACGCTGCCAACGGGAATTGGCTTTGGATGATCAAAATCTGATCCTGGTGTCCCGGGCGCTGGTTTTGGCGGTGGCCCGGCAGGTTTGGCGGGTGCTGCAGGTGGTTTGGCGGGTGCTGCCGGCTTGGCCGGTGTCGCCGGTTTTGACGCCCCTCCTGGGACGATTCTGCTCATTAAGCTTCCATCCGCCGCTGTGCCTCCGGCGGTCATGAATGCGGCCTGCTGGTCTTTGGACATGGCCTTTCCAGCCGCGTCCAGAACTTTTTTCTCGGCGGCGTCTCTGCGTTTTTGGTACTCGGCATCACTTTCGGTCGCTCCTTTGCTCCCTACAATCTGGTCAACCTGTTGCTTGAGGGCCGCTTCAACATTTTGGAAATTCTGTTCGGTCGGTTTGCCGCCGGCAAGATTTTCGGTAATCTTGAATTTGATGGACCTCTCACCCTGGCCGAGTTCGGTTTCCCTCGCCACCACTTTCTTGTCGATCGCATCCAATTCTTGCAGTGCCGCTGCTGCATCCTTAGCTTCCTGGGATTCCGGCTTTTTGCCTTCTCCTTTCTTGATCCTGCCCTGAAGTTCCTTGATTTTCGCATCGGTCGCGATATCGTCCGTCAGCGCCCCGCTTTCCCTGAGTTTCTTGGTATCCGCGTACTTGTTTTTCAGTGCTTTATCCTGCTGTTCCTTTGATGCGGCGGACGGTGAAGCCGGCAGTCCGCTCGCTGAACTGGTTTGGATGCCCGCATTGTTATAGATCTGGCTCATAACGTTCGGATCAACCTTTCCGGCTTCCGCGTCTTCAAGAAATTTCTTCACGTTTCCGGCATACGATGTCCCTACCAGCCACTTTGCCAGATCCGCCTGCTGGCTTTTTCCCGCACCTTTACCATAGTATTCGGCCCAGCCTTTTTGAATGGCTGGGTCGCCCACCATGCTCGAAGGGGTATCCTTTGCGTTCTTTAAAAATTCGTTTTTGTCTTTGGATTTTCCGATTTTCTCCCCAACTATCGCACCTTTTTGCATCAGTTCCGGGAACAGTGCCTGCGCCTGTTCTGTGAATTTGGTATTTGGGAGGCTCGTCAGCTGTTTTAAGGCCACTCCAACGGCACCAACACCAGCTGTGCCACGGGCCGTGGGGAACAGCGGAATACTTCCGACGGCGAACTTGCCAAGTGTCTTTGCGGCACCGCCGACGGCACCCTTGATTCCTTCGGTAATGTGTTCCGCATACGTTCCTTTCATGGCGGTGAACACTCCAATCCAAATAAATGCCGCCGTGCCGAAGGCCATAATAAGCTGTTGCAGCGAGGTCACTCCCGATGTCAAAAGA
>JAYRRV010000177.1:0-4243 GCA_041909955.1 Candidatus Altimarinota bacterium | reverse complement strand
GAGCCATGGTGGACTTTGCGAATATCTGGTTCTTCCTTCCCGGCCTTGCCTTCATTCTGCTTGGTATCCTGCACAAAAAATCGGCTTGAAAATCGCTGGGTTCATCCGTAGAATGATGGGGCTTTTTGCGTGGGTCAGTAGCTCAGTTGGTAGAGCAACTCCCTTTTAAGGAGATGGTCCCCAGTTCGATTCTGGGCTGACCCACCAGATTTTTTTATAACGCTCGGCGGTGGCAAAGCCACACGCCTTCGCCCTCGTGCTTTGCACTCGGTGACACTTGCGTACGTGACCATACCTGACCTTGTAAAAGCAAGGTGCTTTTTTGAGTACTCGCTTGATTAGACAAACCCCTTCTCACTATAATGAATCGTATTCTATTTCGTCATTCAATTTTCATGGCCGAAACTCTTCTCACGATCCAGGAAACCGCTGCCATAACAGGAAAATCGCTCCAGACGATCCGTCGGGCGATTAAGGCGCGCAAGCTTGAAGCAAAACGAAAAAGGACTCCCCAGGGTTTCAACTACATGGTTACTCAAGAGAGTGTCGCTTCGTTCTACAAGGTCAACATGAAAGCTTTCAATCGGGACCGTGAGCAAGGTTCAGTGGATACCAAAGAGAAGGCCATTGCGAATGATCCGGCATATGCAACGCTTCACGACTTACAAACCTTGGAGAAGGAAGTGGCCAGCCTCCTGAATGAGTACAAGAGTGAAAAAGAAAGTTTTGTTCGTTTTATGAAGGCATTCCAGGAGCGCTTTGTGGTTCTTGAAAATCAGCTCAAGCTTCTTGAAGAGCCGAAGAAGAAACCTTGGTTCAAGTTCTGGAAATAGTTATTGGATCAATACCGCGCGGGCGGGAGCGCCGTCGAGGCCATTCATCCGCAGCGGCAAACCAATAAAAAAGTATTTCCCGGGTTTTACCTTTGAGAGATCGATGCCCTCGAAAATCGGGATATTTTTCCTGAGAAGGGCGGTGTGTGGGCGGTTGTCTTTGCTTCCTTTTTGTTTTACCGAGAGATAATCGATTCCGAAGAGCGTAATATTTTTTGCGGCAAGAAATTCTGCAGCGTCTCCATCGAGATAGATATAGTCATCGTGGAAATTTCTGAAGCCACGTTTTGAGTTTCTGGTTTTCACCAGAATGCGTTCTCCTTTTTTTATGCGTGCGCCTTGGAGATCGCGAACGGTGATCGCTCCGCTGACATGCGTCATATCCAGCACCCTGCATTCGCCAATCAGACTTTTTATTTTCAGGCTGTCCACTCCCTTTCCCTTCGGAAATACGTGCTTGGGCGCATCAACATGGGTCCCAGCGTGCGACCCCATGGTGATTTCGGAACTCACCGAAGTTCTGCTATGGATTGGTCTTGCCCTGAATTCGGTATTGTTCGGATAGACGGCCATCCCCTGATAGAGCGGCAGTGAAATATCGAACACTCTGAAATCTTTTTTCTTAAGCATGTTTTGATCCCTCTTTAAGGATTTTTCTGGTTTCGATCTTATAGAGTTCAACATTCGGCTGGTCGAACGTATCGACGTTCATCAGTTTACCGAGGTACATCATTTCGATCATTTTGAACTGAAGATACTCGCCCAACGCAAATGGCGACACCTCCGGCATCACGATTTCCATAAACGGCAGTTTTTTCTTGGAATAAGCCATTTTTGTTCCATCCAGTATCGCACCCATAATCTGCTGGGCGCTGGTATTTTGAAGGTTTTCCACGAGACCTTCCGTAAACTGTTCATGCGGGATCGCCACCGGATTTGTCACGTTTCTTACCCATACGAATGTCGTGAACTTATCCAGAGGTCCGCCCAGGTACAGTTGTCCCACAGAGTGAAGGTCGGTGGATCCGAGTGACACCGTGGGGGTTATCCCTGCGTGGACCGTTTCACCGTCACAGTTTTTTTCCTTACCGATGCTTTCCCCCATGAGCTGCCGGTACCATTTTCCGAGCGATTCCAGCTGGGGCGCAAAAAAGAAATTGTCGTTGATCGTTTTTCCTGATTTTGCGTTCAAAAAAAGAAGTGCTGCCGAAATGAGCGCGGGGTTGAGCTCCCAATCGTTTTCGATGCAATTCTTCCTCATCGTTCCGGCCCCCTCGCAAAAACTCTCAAGGTCAATGCCAGCAGCGGCCAGCGGGAAAAGTCCGACCGGGGAGAACACCGAATACCTTCCGCCGATTTCCTGAGGCAGGGGAAGCGCCGTAAGATTTTTTGATTTGGAGAGTTTCAAGAGTTTTGAATTCTCGTCGGTGGTGACGACGGTCCTGTCTCTCAATGCTTCTTCACCGAATTTTTTGGTAAATGTTTCCGCAATAATTTCGAAATTCGCGACGGTTTCGGTGGTTGTACCGGATTTACTTATAACGTTCAGAAGAATTTCTTCCGGTGATTTGATGCTTTGCTGAAGAAACGCGGTAAACTTTTCAAGATACAGCGGGTCGTTGGTTTCGAGAAAAATAATCTTGGGAAAACGATCGGGCTCCATGAGGTCAAAATTTCCAAACAGCGCGTCATACACCGCTTTTGTCCCGAGGTTTGACCCGCCGATTCCGACAACTACTATGTACTTCAGTTTTTTTGAGACTTTGCTCTTTCTCACCACTTTGACCACGGAAATAAGCTGTTGGTCTATGGGAAGATTCACTGAACATTCCGGCGCATCGTATTCATTGTGGCCGATAATTTTTCCCAGATATTCACGGTAGGAGTCGAGCTGCTTTACGGTTTCAATAAGGGATGATTCATCTATCCCCGATGTGTTTTTGTAGAGTAGTTCCATGGCGATAAAAAGTTATGCGACGAGGGCGTTCCAGTCCTTGGAAAATTTTTCGATACCTTTGACGGTGAGTTCGTGGTTGATGTTGTAGCTTTCCCATGGCTGATCCAGGTTCACGTCTACCGGCGCAACCGACTTAAGTTCGGGGTGGTTGTACTCGTAACCGGCCGCAGGGAGTGGCATTCCTTTCTGTGCCCATTCCTGTAGGGTTTTAAACGGCGCGGTAATGATGTCCGACCCCAGGTGCAGCGCGCACATGAAATGTTCAAAGGACCGGACGCTTGCGGTCAATACTTCCACATGCCCGTCACCCTTTTTGTACATATCGATGATATTTTTGATGAGATCCATTCCGTTCTCTCCGCGGTCATCCAGGCGCCCGATGAACGGGGAAAGGAACACTTGTCCTTTTTTTGCCCCTCTGGTCGCAGCATATACAGCAGCCGCCTGCTCCTGGTTGAAGCAAAGCGTCATGTTCACCCGCATTCCTTCTTTGATAGAATTTTCCGCAGATTTGAGACCGGCTTTGGTTGTCGGATATTTGATGTGGGCGTTGGGTATCCAGGCGTACATCTGCTTTGCCTGCTGAAACATGATATCCGCCGGCGTGTCCACGTCGGAATACACCTCAATGGAAATCGACCCCTGGGGAATGAGTTGTGAAAGCTCGGTTACGACATTTTTATAGAAACCGTAGATCTCGTCGCTTGTGAACTTTTTACCTTCCTGCAGCCTTTTCTGGGCATCGGGATTTTTGGATACCAGCGAGGGGTTCGTCGTCTGTCCATCAAGAAAACCGAGGAGTTTTATGGTCTCCCTTGTTTCCTGCGGATCCCCGCTGTCGAGAAATATTCTGGTGTTGAGCTGAGCTGGGCGCATAGGGTTTGTTATATTATTGTGTTACATGAGTTCTTTGACTTTTTTCACGATGGCATTTTTGGAAATCTCCTCGTATTCCAGGAGCTCCTCGGGTTTTCCGCTGTGCGGCATTTTTTTTACTGCGAGAGAGTAGACTGGCACCGCCCCCTGAATACCTTCCGCGAGTGCCGTTTTTACCGCCTCACCCAATCCCCCTTCCACAAAATGGTCTTCGACGGTGATCACCGCCCTAGTGCCTTTTATCGCATCCAGAAGCACACCAACATGAATCGGCTTGATGCTGTACAGATCGACGACACGGATACTGATATTCTCTTTCGCGAGTTCCTCATGGGCGGCCAGGGCCTCGAACAGCGTGACCCCCGCACCGATAACCGTGACAATGTCTTTGTCGCCCCGTTTGACTATTTTACATTCACCGATCGGGAACTTTTCGTTTTCGTCATAAATGATCGGCGTGTCTTTCCGCGTCGTACGTATGTAGACGTTCCCGTGGTGCTTGCATGCCTCTTCCACGAGCCTTTCGGTTGAAACCGCATCGGATGGGTAGAGTACGACTCCGTTCAGGAGTGTCCTG
>JAYRRV010000176.1:0-5233 GCA_041909955.1 Candidatus Altimarinota bacterium | reverse complement strand
GAAACCAAAGGCATCCCTGAAACCGATCCCCTCAATGCGCTTCAAAACGCTTACAAGCGGGGCGCAAAGACCGATTACTACATTGACGCCGTCGTTTTTGACGAACACGGTAAAATCATGGACAAGGATTCCGTCATTTTCTGGAATTTCCGAACGGACCGCACGCGGCAAATCACCCAGGCTTTCACCGGTGAATCCGTCGTTGGTTTTAAGGCGACCAAAACCGTCAGACCTTTTTTTGTATGCTTCGGTGATTACTCAAAAACTGCTCCCGTTGTGTTCCCTGCGATAAAAGTCAAAAACAACCTGGGGGAAGTGATCGAACGGCAGAATCTCAAACAGTTGCGAATAGCCGAGACTGAAAAGTACGCTCACGTCACCTATTTTTTCAACAGCCAGGTCGAAACACCTTTCAAGAACGAAGACAGGATCCTCATTGATTCTCCAAAAACGCCTTCCTACGCGCAAAAACCGGAAATGAGCGCCCGCGAAGTCACGGATGCGGTCCTGAAAGAGATTGATAAAAACACCTACTCACTGATCGTGCAAAACTTCGCGAATACCGATCTCGTCGGCCATTCGGGCGACTACAAAGCCACTGTGACGGCATGCGAAGTCATTGATGAATGCATCGGACGCATTGCTGAAAAAACACTCGAAACGGGCTATGACCTCATGATCACCGCGGACCATGGGAACGCCGAATATATGATCTACGAGGAAAACGGAGAACCATGCCCCTCACACACCAGAAATCCGGTCATATTTCTTCTGGTCTCATCGGAGCACACAAAAGAAAATTTGCGTGAAGGTGGAAGCCTGGAAGATATCGCTCCAACTGTCGTAAAGATACTGGACATCCAGCAGCCCGTCGAAATGACGGGGAAATCTCTTATTCTCTGACCCAGTTTAGATGAAAGCAGTGATCATGGCGGGCGGCACCGGCACCAGACTTTGGCCGCTCAGCCGGACCAACAAACCGAAGCAGTTCCAAAAGCTGGTGAGCAACAACACGATGCTCCAAGACACACTGGCCCGTCTCGACTTTTTGAAACCCCAGGATATTTTTGTTTCCACCAACTCGGAATACGAAAATGTTGTGCGTGAACAAACCAGGGGTCTGGTTCCCGCCCAAAATATTATCCTTGAACCTGCACTGAGGGACACCGCACCATCCATAGGGCTGGCAGCAACCTACCTTGCAAAAAAACACCCGAAAGAAGTGATGGCCGTCATCTACGCCGACCATCTGATCCAGAAAAAAGATGAGTTCGTCAAAAAACTGAAGATTGCGGAAAAACTGGCCAGGGACGAGAACACGCTCAACATCATTGAAGTGAAAGCCAAATTCCCGAATGTGAACCTGGGCTATGTAAAAATCGGAAAAATGCTGAAGGAAATCAACGGAATCGAGGTCTTTGCGTTTGAAAAATTTACCGAAAAACCGGACCTCAAAACCGCCATCACCTTTCTGAACTCATACAAATATCTCTGGAACACAGGGCTCTACGTCTGGCGCGTCGAAACGATCCTCAACAAATTCAAAAAACATCTTCCCCAAACGTACGGCAGACTCCAAAAAATACAAAAAAATCTGGGGACAAAAAACGAAAAAAACGCAGTCCGGCTACATTATCCGCAGTGCGATAAAATCTCCATCGATTACGGAATCATGGAAAAAATTGATCCCAAAGAGGTCCGGATCATCCCCGCCGAACTCGGATGGAGCGACGTGGGGACATGGGATTCCATTTACAGCGAACTCGCCCGTAACAAAGAGAACAACCTCGTTAAAGGGAAACATGTCGGAATTGACACCAGCGGATCGCTTATTTATGGTACCAAAGGTAAACTCATCGCAACCATCGGAGTGAAAGACCTCGTCATAGTGGAAACGGACGACGCAGTGCTCATCTGCGACAAAAAACGCAGTCACGACGTCAAAAAGATTGTGGAAAAATTACAGAAATCTAACTTCAAAAAATCATTATAAATAGTATGTCACAACAAATTCCGGTACAAATCAAAGAAAAACCCTGGGGACGTGAGGTCTGGTTCGCACATACTGATTCCTACGCGGGGAAAATCCTGGAAGTCCGCAAGGGGGCGCGTCTTTCGCTTCAGTATCACGAAAAAAAGACCGAAACGCAGTACCTCTACGAGGGGAAAGTGAAACTGACCTACGGCACCGATGAAAAAAACCTGAATGAGACGATATTAAGTCCTGGTGACAAGTTTGACATATATCCATATACTATCCACCGCATTGAAGGACTTGAGGATTCAAAAATCTTCGAAGTTTCTTCCCCTGAGCTCGATGACGTGGTAAAACTCGCCGATGACTACGGAAGGTCCGGAAAAGGCAATAACGAGGATCTCGACCGGCAGCTCTCCTATACACACAACAAATAATTTTTTTCAAACTATTATCCACTAACACTCTATGAAGAAACGTCACTTCCTCAAGGTGGGGGCAATCCTCCTCACCGCTCTTATTCTGGGCTTTGTAAACTTGCCCGGAGACCAGCAAAAATCAATACTGTCATTGACCCCTCAGGGACTCCTGGACCAAAAATACCATCTTGGACTGGATCTCCAGGGTGGATCCCAACTCGATTACAAAATCGATCTGAGGAAAGTACCGCCGGCCGATCATAAATCCATCATCGACGGAGTGGTAAACGTCATCAACAACCGCGTGAACGGACTTGGCGTTTCCGAACCGAACATTTACCTCTCGAATGTGGGAGAGGAACAACATCTGATCGTTGAACTTGCAGGCATCAAGGACCTGGAGGAAGCAAAAAAAGTTGTCGGCAAGACGATTCAGTTGGAGTTCAAGGAACAACGCACCACCCCAGATCCGAACGCCGCCGACAAAATGAAAACACAGGCACAGGCTTTTCTCGACAGAATCAAAAAAGGTGAAGACCTGAACGTTGCCGGAAAGGAAGAACAGCTTGCCAATCCGGAAAAAGTGATCTTCAACGAGGTCGACTACCAGTTCAAGGACGGTGTCTCTCCAACGCTCACCGACATACTCTTTAACAAACTGAAGGTCGGGGAAGTTTCATCCGACCTCATTCCGGCACAAGGAGAATACAGCCTGGACCCGAGCGGCAACCTTGTACAAACCAACGGCTTCTACATCGTCAAACTGCTGGACAAACGCGACCAGGAAAAAGTGAATGAACAGAAACGCGAGGTGAAAGTAAGCCACATTCTTGTCTCATACAAGGGAGCCACCCGAGCCGACGCTAAGGTGACCCGAACCGAAGCCGAAGCAAAAACCCGCGCCGAAGAAGTGATGAAGAAGCTTCAGTCCGGAGGAAAATTTGAAGACCTTGCAAAAGAGTATTCTGACGATGCCTCGAATAACACCACCGGGGGAACATTGGCCGATCCGGTGACCGAGGGCAAGAAACTCTATGCTACGGAATTTGAAAGCGCGTCACTCGCCCTCGCAAAAGCCGGAGACCTCTCCCCTGTCACCAAGACTGAATTTGGATTCCACATCATCAAAGCTGACAGCGTCAAAGAAGCATCGAGCGAGAAAAAAATGGAACCGCAGGTGAAATTCCAGAGAGTATTCTTCAGTTCAGCACCGGACTCCTGGCAGGACACCGGACTGACTGGACAACAATTCGTCCACGCCGACGTTCAGTTCGATCAGCTCTACCAACCATACGTTTCCATCCAGTTCAACGAGGAGGGAGCCAAACTGTTTGAGGAAATCACCCAAAGGAACGTCGGGAAACCCGTCGCCATCTTCGTTGGAGGACAACTTATCTCCGCACCAAACGTCCGTGAAAAGATCAGTGGTGGAAAAGCCCAGATCAGCGGCCGCTATACTGTGGACGAAGCCGGCGACCTGGCGCGCGACCTGAACACAGGAGCCATTCCGGCACCGGTCGTACTGGCAGGACAATACTCCATCGGAGCGACACTCGGTCAGGACGCTCTCACGAAGAGCCTCGGAGCCGGAGTTATAGGCTTCCTGCTCGTAGCCATATTCATGATCGTCTTCTATCGTCTTCCCGGCCTGCTCGCGACCATCGCCCTGGGCGTCTACTCAATGATCATGCTGTTTTTGATCAAAATCGCTCTTCCCCTCTGGATCGCAATCAGCATATCGCTGGCCATCTTCGTGTTTATCGTCATGAAAGTGATGAATTCACGCGATTCGGGTCCTGAAAAAGCGCTCGGACTTATTTTGTCATGTTTCATTCTCTTCTTCGTGACGTTCCTCCTTTCAACGCCGATCGTTATGACCCTGGCCGGCATCGCCGGTGTGGTGCTTTCCATCGGTATGGCCGTCGACGCCAACATCCTCATCTTCGAAAGAGTCAAAGAGGAACTCCGCGACGGACGGACACTCAGCTCTGCGATTGAAATCGGTTTTGACCGCGCCTGGAACAGTATCCGCGACTCAAACTTTTCTTCCCTCATCACCTGCGGAATTCTGTTCTACTTCGGCAGTTCCATCATCCAGGGATTTGCTTTCAACCTTGCCGCAGGTATTCTCGTATCCATGTTCACCGCCATCACGGTCTCCAAGAGCCTGCTTTCAGCGCTCGTGAACACCAAACTCGCTGAAAACCTCTGGCTGTTTGGGGCACCGAAACATAAAGAAGGAAAACAACTTCCGATTATTCCGAAACGCAAACTCACCTATTATATCTCAGGTTCGCTTCTGCTCATCGCCATCATCGGTATTCCAATCTTCGGCATTAAGCTCGGACTGGACTTCACCGGTGGTACATTAATGGAGTTTAAATTCGCAAAACCGGGAGTGACCATACAGCAAATCGAAAAGGCTCTTGCTGAAACTGCGGACAAGCTGAACAAAGGAGGAACGCTGAACACAACGACCGTCTCCCCTGCAGCTCAATCCGGATCCACACAAGCTGTCGTTCCGGTCGCTGCAAACAACGCACAGCTTACCGGTGGAGAGGACAGCAAGATTGATCTTGGCACCCCACACATCGTTCCAAGTGAAAACGGATTCATCATCAAAACGCGCCACGTCAGCACCAATGGTCACGACCAGATGATCCCGGAACTGAAAAAAGTCCTCGGTGACTTTGAAGAAACACGCTTTACGACCGTCGGACCGACCGTAGGTGAAAGCCTGCGTTACAGGGCTTTCTTTGCCGTAGGTGTGGCCAGCTTGATGATCGTACTGTATATCGCCTTCGCCTTCCGCAAAATCCCCCGCCACATCGGCCAGTGG
>JAYRRV010000175.1:0-2588 GCA_041909955.1 Candidatus Altimarinota bacterium | reverse complement strand
CCGGCGGCCTTCATCGTCAGTCTTTTGCTGATCAACAACGAAGATATCCAGAAGGAACTCGGCATCAAACTCCTTCCGCCGGGCGCCATGGAAGAGGAAAAGTCCCGTGCGCTCACCCTGCCCGACCACTACCTCAAAGGGGAAGTCATCCCCCTCAAGATCAAGATCGCCATCGACGCCTGGGCCCATGAAATCGTGGACCGGAGCCAGGAATACGCGCCACGCGTTATTGATACCGTGCTGGACCATGATGGTCTTATTAAGCTGGCGGTGCTTCAGCTTGGTGTTTTTTGTCTGCGGGACTATCTGGAGGATGAAGGAGTTCGTCTTGATTACGACCTTCTCAAAAGTTTTGTCGAACTCATGCTCGAAGGCATTTTGAAAAAAGTCGCCGAAGAGTTCAAAAACCGCGGAAAACTGAAGGGCGGCTGAAGATCGCGTGCATACAGCACATTGACAGAAGAACCATGGAGTCATAGAATCGCTTCCTAACTTTTAAGCATGCCTATGAAATCCCAAGAACACCACGAAAACTTATTTGTCACCGTCCCGAAAGTTACCTGCAAGACACCCGATAAACTTATGGGAAGCAAGGCAGTCGGGGCATTTCTTGAAATGTTCAACGTCGACATGGAAGCAGGGGAATTGGCAACACCGGAATCCGTGAGTGTCTCATTCCACGATTTTGAACGCGTCAGGGAATATTTTGAACGGTTCAAAGTGCAGGGAAAACCCCGTGATATCCAAACCCTCATGCACCTCATTGATGAAACCGGAGCCCGGGTGAAAAAGCTGGATACCACCTATAAGTTGCCGGAGGCCGAAGTCCGCGAAAGATTCGCGAAACTCGGAATCGATATCGAAAAGAAGCGGAAAGAATGGTCGGATTTTTACCGGAAGCAAAACTACAAATCAGCCCTCGTGAAAAGCGGCGTCACAGGGAAAAATGAACCGTATACCCTGCCCATGCCAGAAATTTGCGAAGCGGAGATGCAGGCATTTGAAGAAGCCCTGAAGACGAATCCGGGAATGGAAATCATGATTGATGACGCCCGCCTGATCCCTTCGGAAACCTTCAACCATTTCCAGCACCGTCCGAATACAAAAACCGATGCGATCACGTCCGTTAGGCTGGTACAGGCGCTTCCCGTAACCCCGCGCATGGCCATGGAGTACGTGCAGGAAAAAAACAAGGATGGAGTTGCCATGGAAGACATCGACCCCACATCCGCCCTTCAGGAACTTCATAAACGTCTGCTCGAGGATTACAATAACGATCTCCACCGTGGTGTCCGGCTGGTGGCGTATCAACCCAAGGCCAGATTTGCGTATTGGGGATTTGGCCAGGGTGAAGACGGAATGGCCAAGGAGTCGGAAAGGGCGGGAAAGTCGGTAGAATTTATGGAGATCGGCACCTGCATGCGCCTCTGCAAATACCTTGAGGCCAAAGGGGAAAGTTCGCTCTATCAGTTTCAGAACTACGAAAACGGGAGAGAACAGGGGTATGTTCCCCTGAGCACGACGACCGCCAACATTTCCCCCGATGGACAGGTCTTCGACATTGAATACGACGAAAGAATCAAGCGTTTTGGCATCATAAAAATTCCCGCCGGACAGACACCGGGGAAGTATGGAGGAGGCATTGCCCGCGAGGTCGTTCAGACCAAAATCTAGGGCACGACGAACAGGCGGAAAATTTTATGGGGTGGCCTATGGGGCTCGAACCCACGACCCTCGGGACCACAACCCGATGCTCTGCCAACTGAGCTAAGGCCACCACGCCCGATGATTTTAGCAAACACCCGCAAAAAATCAAAGCAATAACAAAAACAGGAAACAGGTTTGGAGCGAATACGCTAAAGGGAAAGAGAGCTCAGGAGAGGAAACCGTTAGGTTGCCTTTCCTGGCATACCAAAACACCTCCCGACTTGCAGGAGGTGTTTTAAGGGTTTTAGGAGTACCAACGCCCTAGAAAAGCCTCAGTATCCTAAAATCTAATAGGAAAAAATCCTAAACGTGACAAAGTCTCTCTTTCCGCAGGGAACCAACGTCCCTGCCATCATCTTAAAGCGCGAAAAATTTCATCATGTCATAGTGGAGAACCGTCGTGTCATAGTCACGACTCACGTAGCTTACCTGCTGCGTGTCATCCCCATTGTAGTACTCTTGACCGTTGAAGACCCTAGTTTTCAAGAAATCGTATTTTTTCTGAAGTATCGGATTGATCTTTGTAAGTTCCCGGAAATCGTTGCCGTGCAAAATATAGTAGATGTAACTTTCTGCAAAATCTTCGAAGGGATCACTCATTGCGTACCCGGAGACAAAATCCAGTTGAACTGCATCGGGTCTCAGCGTCTTGTCGTCCTGAAAGCTCAATCGATAGAACTCCAGGCTCGGGTCGTCGTTGTATACGGGACTGGAACCGTCCTTAAATTCACTTTCTCCGGCATAGAAGTTCCCTCCCATGACTCCGGTGTCCGTGATATGTCCGATTTCATGAACCAAAACTCCAACCAGTTCTTCGTCCGTCACATCGCTGCAATGGAGAATAATGGTGGAACCGCCACCAAGACCGCGCCTACCTTCAT
>JAYRRV010000174.1:0-3232 GCA_041909955.1 Candidatus Altimarinota bacterium | reverse complement strand
GGCGCGCGATTTTAAGAATCGTTCCATCCCCGCCCATGACCACCACCAGGTCGCATTTCTGCATGAGCTGCGTTTTTTTGTGGCCCTCTTCCCCCGGGAAAAGCGGAGCGGTATTGGTGTCGTAAAAAATTTTCTTGTCGTGTTTTTTGAGTATGCGAACAACGTCCCTGATGTAAGGGATGTGAGGTTTATTGTGCCTTTTGGTGATGATGCCTACCGTCGAAATCTTCTTCTTGGTTGGGGCGATGAGTGTCATGGCGAGGAGGTTAGATTCCGCTCATGCATGCAGTATAAAAGTTTCCGATCGAATTGCCAATTCCAATGCTTAATTTGCCTTTTTGTCCTTCCCTCTGCGGCGAAGTACCAAAAAGATTGCCCCTGCTCCCAGGATGATGGCTCCGCCGGGTCTGTTTTCCGTGTCACCGGGTTTTGAGGACGCAATGACGCAACCGGCGCTGCTATGCATGATATCCAGAGGGATTTTAACCGGTAAATCACCTTTTTTCAGGAGGATATTCCCCTCTCTTTGGTCCTGTACGATGAGCACTTCTCCCTCTACGGGAGTGATCAGCGCAAAGCGCTTCAAATCGCCTGTTTCCGAATCAAGTTCCGGCTCGAGAATTTTGACGATCACCCTCTGGTTCGTCATCACATGGATACTCGCTTCCCCCAACACCAGTGCTTCGGTTCTTTCCTGCGCCTGCCCTGGCGGCGCATCCTGATCCTCCAGCATCATGACGCACAGTTTGCCTTTGTTGAGGAATAACTGGCCTTTGTTCGTCTCATTTCCGGAAACGTCCCCACGGATTTTCATGGCCGCTCTTGGGGAAAATACCGGCTGGATAAAACAGTCGCGGGGTTTGCCGTCGGCGTCGATCAGCGTGTGTCCGATAACGTGGGTGTTTCCTTCCGAATCCGTGACAAATTCGCATACCGGCTGTCCCGGCTGAGCCATTTCACTCGGCAGGGTGTCCCGTGCAAAAGATTCCCTTCCACACAGATCCTCGTCGGTTCCCGATGCACCGGCTGCTCCGGTATCCAATCCTGCATCCATGGATGCATCAACTATGACGTCGGAAGCGTCCAGCATTTGGCCATCCTCAGTTCCCGCGTCTGCAGGCCCCGGTCCTCCGTTGCTGCGCACTTTTCCTTCCCCATGTGGGTCTCCCGGTTTCCTGTCTCTGTTGGATACAAATGGAGGTCGCGGTGTTTTTGGCCCGTGCCTTTTGTCGTCTACCGTGGCTACCGCGATGACAAGTCCCAATGCCGCTGCTGCCGCGAGTTTGGTGGTTGAAGAAATTCCCGGAGGAACACTTGATGTTTTCTTCGGGGCCGGTTCCGTCTCTTCGGGAGCATGATGAACATCAACCACATGTGGAGGGAGCGGACTCATCCCCGATTCATCTGCATGTTGTCCTTCCGGCAACCCGTCATTTTGTCCTTCTGGAGCCATAGGGGAGCGAAAATAGTTTCAAGAGTTACGGCATTTCATTATACTCATTTTTACTTGAAAATCAATCCAAAAACTGCTACGTTTGTGGCGGACATAACCGTATGTTTATGGCAGAATTACGAAACAACATACATCCTGAAGAGGCCGCCGATGTACCTGATCAGCGCCGTTTGGATGTTGCTGCTGCGGCTCCGTCGCGTTTCTCCAGGTTTGCGCGAAGGGTCAGAGCCGCCATGGTCGGAGCTATTATTGCCGCCAGTCCCGTGCTTGGGTCCTGTCTGAATATCGAGCCGGCCGGCGAAACTGAGTCGGTTTCCCAGGGTGGAAATGACGCCCTTGATCAGCGGACTGAGGCCGTAAATGTGGCCGACAGAACCGTAAACCTCTGGTTTGACG
Source organism: Candidatus Altimarinota bacterium (assembly GCA_041909955.1). GTDB lineage: Bacteria > Patescibacteriota > Gracilibacteria > UBA1369 > UBA1369 > PALSA-1335. The sequence continues at coordinate 1,383 of JAYRRV010000174.1, read as the reverse complement.
GCAAGAACTGGCATTTTGAGGGGAAATATCCAAAGAATTTCCAACTGACCGTCGAAGTGGATGGCGAACAGGTTTTTGATCAGGCGGTTGAACCTGCCTCGGGTGCGTTTAACGTGAGCGGGGTTGCCGGTGAAACCGCGCACGATATCCAGATAAAAGCTTATGATCCCGATGCCCAGGATGCTCAGACGTATCAGATTCCGATAGAACCAAAAAAGAGCACCAAAGGCATGTACGGGGTCCCGGATTTGCACAACGTTGAGTACCCTGCCAATTAGTTTTATTTCGAGCCCATTTCAAACACCCCGTTCCAGTCCGGTTTCGGGGGGAAATCGCGCAGCACTTCGCAGCGCTGGCGGTACAGTTGGGACGGGCCGTCCTCGGGGAATGTTTTAAGGATGTCCGTGAATTTGGCCAGTGCTTCCGCAAATTTGCGGTTGTGGTACAGTTCCATGGCTTCGGTGTACTGCTGCAGAAGCGTCAGGACGTTCTGTGGTAATTCTCCTTTTGGCGCGATCAGTTCGAACACTTTGATCGGTTCCGTTTTACCCATCACCTGGATGATATCGAGCTCGCGGGTTTCAAACTGATCCTTGATGATCTCATGTGTTTTCTGGCTCATCATCACGTGGGTGCTGTATTTCTTGTTGGCTCCTTCAAGCCGTGATCCCAGGTTCACGATGTCCCCCATCACGGTATAGTTGAACCGGTTGAGCGAGCCGATATTCCCCACGATGACCTCGCCGGAGCTTAGTCCGCAGCGGAAATCGATCTCCGGTTTTGGTTCCCCTCCAGGAAGAAGATTTGCCGGAGTTCCGTCGGAGCCGGGCTTCGCCTCTTTCCATTTTTCCAGAACTTCGTTGAGTTTGATGCGCATCTTGAGCGCGGCTTTCGTTGCCCGCAGCGCGTGGTCCGGCTGGGCTACCGGAGCCCCGAAGAAAGCCATAATGGCGTCCCCTTCAAATTTGTCCACCGTGCCGCCTTCGGCCATGATCACATCGGACATTGCCTGAAAATATTCGTTTAGCAGGGCCACCAGACTTTCCGGCTTGAGCTTTTCGGAGATGGTCGTGAAGTGGACGATATCGGTGAACATGACCGTAATTTCGCGCTTTTCTCCCCCAAGTTTGAGTGATTCCGGATGTTCGGTGATCTGTTTCAGCAGCCCGGGATTCACGTATTTGGAGAAAGCCCCTTGCAACGCCAGTTTTTCTTTGAATTCGGTCACGTAGCGGTAGAGATACACCGCCACAAAGGTGACGATCACCGTGAGAAACGGGTGGACAAGGTCCAGGATAATACCGTTGTCGAACATTGGTTTTGCGGCTGCCGTATAGGCTGCGGGCACTCCAACGAGATAGAGCAGCGACCAGCGGATTTTGG
>JAYRRV010000173.1:0-3736 GCA_041909955.1 Candidatus Altimarinota bacterium | reverse complement strand
GGTCTTTACCGGTACAACCATCGACGTTCTTGAGTCGCAGCCGGGGGACAGTCTTGAAGTTAAACGCCGCATGTTCGCGGAGAATATGGAGATCTACAATCCGCCTCAGCGGAGCGCGCCGGTGAGCTATTCCGGAGGAGTTGCCTCTGGATTCGGAGCAGTCCCAGGCCCACGATCAGTACCATCAAATTCACAGCAAAAAAGCGGTTCCCCACGGTTTGAGATGAGTGCCCCTATTTCGGGGTATACCAAAATTGAAGGAAAATCATACGAAGCGGTGGACCGTAATTTTTGGAGCAGAAATGTCGACATCGCCTACCACGAAAAATTCATGGGGGTGGAGATAGCGGGCGGGGTCAGCAGATTCATCCTTCCATATCTCAGGGAAGCGGAAGCAAGAATGAGAGCCGCCGGAATCACCTACAATTTCCGTGACGTTCAGTGCCATAACGACCGGGACGTCAGAGGAGTTCCGGGCCTCAAGAGTTATCATGCCTACGGAGTGGCCCTTGATATCAATCCGGGTGATAATGCGTTCAAACAGTCATGGGATTCGCTCAACCCGGAGAAAAGAGTTCCCATGGAAGTGGTGCAGATAATGGAGAGCCTTGGGTTCCGATGGGGTGGCCGCTGGACGGGCAGACCGGATCCCATGCATTTTGAGTTTGCGATCAACCCTATAACTTCACAGGCACTGCTCACGGATCCCGAAGCAAAACAGTTAGCGGCACAAGTTCTGCCGAAACAGGCTCCAGGGGGCGTGCCCAGACCGGTCGAAGGGGTACAGGGCTCACCGAAATTAGCCCAGAGCGCGGACAAAGCTACTGAACGCTGGCTTCCCCTCATCAAGGCAAGCTGCGAAAGGAACGGCATACCCCAATATGTGAATCTGGTCAGGGCATTCATGTACCGGGAATCAGGGGGAAAACCAGATGCAGTAGGAAGAAACACCAACGGAACTTTTGACCAGGGGCTTATGCAGCTCAACAGTGCCTATTTTAAAGATCCGAACGTCATGGACCCCGCGACCAACATCGAACTTGGGGTCAAGGCCATTGCTAAGCTGCTCAAAAGATACGGCGGCAATATTGAAAATGTCATAATGGCCTACAACTGCGGACATGCGCCAAGCGAAGGGTCTATCCCCGCCAGTACAAGAAACGTCTACCTTCCGCGAGTCCTGGCAACATACGGTTCGCTCGAATCAAGCAACCCGGACACCGGAGGAACCGGAGGAAACAGCGCGGTGGCTTGAATATGGATATTGAAAAGCGTGGGGCGGCCCGGGGAGCGGAAGCTCACCCGGGCCGCTGTTCAGCTGGCTTGAAGCCGGGGGCCTAGAGGCCTACCGGCGGCCGATGTAGCAGGAAACCATCTTGTGGTTCTTCCCGCGGAACCGCTTGATCTGGGCCTTGGACCCCTTGGCCCCGCGTCCGCCGCGACCGGCGCGGTGGTTGGCGGAGGAGGTCTTCGCCCGCTTGTCCTTGGGGGGCAGCGGAATCTTCCCGACGGGAATGCACTCCTCGAGCTGGGCGAGAGCGGCGGTAAAACGACGATCGGACTTCTTGGGTTGCGCCATGTGGCATTCTCCTTGAGCAAACGTTCACTGCAACGGAACCCAGGCTTCAAACTGACAGCCTACCTACCACGCAATGCATGCGGAAAAGAGAGCGGATGCTCAAAAGGAAACGGAACCAGCCCGTTTCTTTCTTTTACGCGCACGGTTGCGGAATAGGTAACTATCAGCTGTATGTGAAAGAACATCAGGCTCCTGCCCTAAATAGCCGGTCGAATTTCTCACGAACCTGCATAACATAAGTCATGTGAGAGCGGGAAATTTCAAAAAATCTCACATTGGTTGTTCTCATGACCGTACAAAACTCTCCCTTCTGGAGAGGAAAAGAAACGATAACTCTCAACAGCGCTTTGCCAGATTTATCATATCCCACAATATCAAACGGCCTGGAAGGGAATTGATCCGGACGCTGTACCCCTTCAAGATTTTCATAGAAGGCGACGCGCCCGTCAGCCGGTACGTCTGCAAAAAACTTCTGGAAAACAGTCCTCACCTCTTCAGGATTCACCCCGAAAAAGGCAGATAGAGAGTCTTCGGCATCAGTAAGCGATTGCGGCCTGCCAAAGGGAAGCGTATTTCTCCGCGGATTTTCTGTCTTTTCACGTTCAAACATAAGACATAGAGGGAAAGGAAGGGGATTATAGCCATTAGCCGGCTTTTGTCAATAAGCCCAAAAAATGGTATAATAATAAGATCAATTTCTCTCACTATGGAAACATCCCAGGACCAAGGCAAAGAGAAAAATTCACGGCTCACCGAGACCGGTAACAAATACGGCCGGATCCTGCGTGACCGGATCAATAAGTTGAAGGAATGGGGAGTTACTTCAGACGAAGCAAAAGAGATTTATAAAGAGGCCATCCAGCGATTACACGCGTTGGAGGGAAAGGGCTCTCCAAACGACAAAGCGGCCGCCATTGAGGGTTCCATTCTCAAAGTTCTCGGCAAAACTAAATACGACATCGTCACCACCCAAGCCAGAGTCGGGCACGAAGTGAGATTCCGGATCGGAGACATGCTCAAATAACTCATTCAATATCTTTCACAACGACCGCCGGATTCCCCACCGCGATCTTTTTTGCAGGAACATCTTTCGTCACCACAGCCCTGAACCCCACGACGCTTTCATCGCCAACGGTCACCCCTTTCAACACGGCGCATTGCCCCGCAAGCCAGACGCGATTCCCGATGGTGATCGGCGCGGATTTCACAGCCTCCGGATCGTTCCGTTTTTCAAAATGCACGGAATGGAAATCGTTATCAATGAGCATCGCGCTCCCCACAAGACACTCCTGCCCGATTGTCACGGCTATTCTGCACTGGATCGTGACTCCGTTCAGCCGGCATTTGTCCCCCACGGTGATCACGGCATCGGGCGAATAAGTGAAAAAACCGTTCACCTCGTTATGCGTCCACAGGTTGACGTCATCGCCGATGACCAGTTTCCCCGGTCCGGTGAAACAAAACTTGGGACTCAAAATAATCCGTTTCCCAAAAACGACCCTTTTGCCGTACCGCAAAGAGAAAAGGAACTTAAGAACAACGCTGAGAGTGCGGGCGATCAGAATTTTCATAATATTTGGTGGGGGCTCCTGTCCACGGATTGAACCGTTAACCAAAGGGTTAGAGATCGAACCGCGAGTCAAAAGGTCGAAAGTGGCTGATCTTAAACAAGTTTCAAGTGCCTTAGATTCCGAGGCTGCAATATGGTATCGAGTGCACTGGCGACTTTTGGAGGAACAATTTTTATTCTGGTATCTCTCGCTCAAGGATAATTCTGAAGAAATGAAGAAGTTTGTGCAAGAGGTAAATACGGCGACTTACAAAATATCCAATGGAGCGGATAGTTGAGGTTGTGAGGTTTTGTCACGGACTTACCCAGTTGTCCGAAATAAGCGGACAACTCAAAGGGTGGAGCAATTTGCCCCACTCTTTAGGCATGAGAAGGATTGTGGGCATTTTGCCACTACCCTTCAAGTGGGGGTACAAATGTCACCAAGTTGAAATAAGAGTTTATTGTTGTAATGTCGAGAACAACTCTGCAAAATTACTTCTAATTTTTGCATCATCAACATTCCTAAACACTTTATCAAAGTCAATATCTTTGAAATCAGGTGCCTTCTTTTTGAAATTTTTTAGAAATTCCGATTTGCAATACTT
>JAYRRV010000172.1:0-3544 GCA_041909955.1 Candidatus Altimarinota bacterium | reverse complement strand
GCCGTGTCGTCCAGGAACATATATTCGGAACACGGATTGCTGGCGTTGATGCGGCCGTCCTCGGGACAGGTGTGCCACTCATTGATCGTGGTGTCGTACTGGATGCCGGGATCGGCGCAGGACCATGCCGCAAAGGCAACCTTATCCCAGAGTTTGGTGGCGGAAACGGTCTTGTAGGTTTTGCCATCCTTGCGGTTTTTGAGATCCCAGCCGCTGTCTTTCTTCACCGCATCGATAAATTCGTTCGGCACGCGGACGGAATTGTTGGAGTTCTGACCGCCGACGGTCAAATAAGCCTCCGAACGGAAATCCGTGTCGTACCGGCGGAAACTGAACTCTTCGGCCTTCATGCCGTCTTCAATGAGCATGAGGGTTCTCTTGATGTAGTTCAGGGGTACATGATGAACATGGGCCTCGTAAATCTTCTGCTTGAGCTCGGGATTCTTTTCCGGATCCAGTCCCCCCTCGCATGCGGAATCCACAACCTTTTTGAGCTGTTCATAACAGATGTGAGAACCGGCATGGAGCGCGGCCACTTTCTGTTCCTCGATATATTTCCAGTCGATAAATCCCTCGATCTCCGGATGATCCATGTCCAGACAAACCATCTTGGCCGCGCGACGGGTCGTTCCGCCGGACTTGATCGCGCCTGCGGCACGGTCCAGTACCGCCAAAAAGCTCATCAAACCTGAAGATTTCCCACCGCCAGACAGGTTTTCATTCGCCCCTCTCAAACGGGAAAAATTCGTCCCCGTTCCGGAGCCGTATTTAAACAGACGGGCCTCACGGGTCACGAGATCAAAAATGCCTCCCTCGTTCACCAGGTCGTCATTCACGGACTGGATGAAACAAGCGTGCGGTTGTGGACGGGTATAAGCATCCTTGGATTTGGAAAGTTTGCCCGTTTCCGGATCCACATAATAGTGGCCCTGGGCATCTCCGGTAATATCATAAGCATGGGCCAGACCGGTATTAAACCACTGGGGGCTGTTCGGTGCAGCCATCTGGGAAACCAGCATATATTTCATCTCGTCCTCAAAAGCGTCCGCATCCTCTTCCGTTTCAAAATAACCGTATTTCTCCCCCCAGTATCTCCAGGTGGAAGCAAGTCTCGTCACCACCATTTTTACCGAAGTCTCCGCCCCGGTAATGACGTTCCCATCCTTGTCCTTCAAAAGTTTACCGTTCTTGTCTCTTTGAGGAACCCCCTTCTTGCGGCAATATTTCTGCGCCAAAATATCCGTCGCAACCTGGGACCAGGACTTTGGAACCTCCACGTCCTTCATCTCGAACACCACCGATCCGTCCGGATTGGAAATTTTTGAAGTCCTGAATTCATACTCAAAAGAAGCAAAAGGATCTTTGCCTTTTTCGGTGAACATACGCTGAATCTTAAGACCTTTTCCGGTGCGGTCTTTAAGGGAGGTGGAGTGCTGCCCGACATTGGGACGAGACGCAGTCGCCATAGGGAGTAAATTAAAGGATGGGGAAGGAAAATTACATATATACAGGCTGGCGTTCAAACCAAGGAAGGTGGCCCCTCTTCCGTCTAAAAAAGAAGAGCAAATGTAAGGCGCCGGTCACGAAAATACGCATTACAATGAATAACTAGGGACACACAATATATGGGGTGCCCTAGAAACACACCTACTATATATATGAAAAAAGCATCCCTAACGATAGTCCGTTATCCCCCACCCCGTCAAGAATAGAATTTCAAAAATCCTTCCTAATCGGAACAGTTTATTTTGTTATATACAAAAGGAAAATGCACAGAACAAAACCGCAAACCGGGCAAGGGGTCTTGGTGTGAAATTCATTGCAAAACCGAAAACGAAAATGCTAAGGTAAAAAATTTTAAAACCCCAGCAAATCCAACACGTACTTCCCCACATCCCGGTTCTCACCCTCGTAAGGGAAGTTGTGGAAATACAGCACGGGATTGTAGTTGAGCTCGATAATGGCATAACTCGACTTGGTCGGTGTTTTTTCAAACGAAGCGCTGATCAGATCCACGCCGCAAATCTGCGCGCCAATGGCCTCCGCGGCCTTTTCGGCGAGACGCTTGTACTTTGAATGAACGATATCGGTGTAATCAATGCTGTCGCCGCCCGTACTGATGTTCGAATTCCTGCGTAAAAAAACCTGGTGCCCCTTATCAAGGACACTTTCCGGAGCCAACTTCTGTTGGCGCAAAATCTCCAGTTCGACCTGATTGAGTTCAATGTTTTCAAGCGGCGTCATGTGCCCCTTGCCCCTCAGCGGACTGTCGTTTTTTTCGTTCACCAGCTCGCGGATCGTACGTTTACCGTCACCGGTAACGTTGGCCGGAACCCGCTGGGTCACGGCGACGCACTTGCCGCCGATCACCAAAAAACGGCACTCGATCCCATCGACAAACTCCTCAACGATAATGGAAGAATCGTAACTGAAAGCAATGGTCAAAGCCCGGACAAAATCACCTTCGGTGAAACCTTTCCGCAAAACGGAAATACCGACACCGTAATTGGTGGTGTTCGGCTTCACGACGCAGCTTTTACCACGTCCCACACAAGCCGGAGCGGCGGCAAGCGCGTCATTATAATTTTCAAAATGCTTTCCCTCGGGAACCGTCAGTCCGTGCTCCGAAAGGAGAATTTTGGTCACCACCTTGTTGCCCAGGATCGTGCTTACCAGGTAAGTGTCCCGGGAAGTTTTGGTGGCGGACTCCACACACTCCACGTGCTTCCCTTTTTTAAGACGGATAAACTGGCTGTGATGATCCAAAACCTCCACCTTAACATTCCTCTTCAACGCTTCGGCAATCACGATCTGCGTGGAAAGTTCCAACTGTTCATAGCCGGGTGTTTGAAAAGACAAAGGCATAGATCAAAACTTATGGAGCGAATATTTTTTTGCGAGACGCATGCCGTAAGGAATAAAACCCATGCGCTTTTTCCTCATGTCGGCGGCCATGCGGAAGGCGGGAAGATTTCCGGGATCGTCCACGGATTTCATGAAATATTCTAACACAAGACCGTACACCCGTTTACTGAAAACCTTGTCCATGGCATCCGCAAAGGGCTTGAGAGAAACCATGATTTCTTTTGCCCAGGAAGCCAGTAAAACACTCTTGCCGTCACGTTGCAGGTACAGCGAAGGACTCCTGCCGTACAGCGCCACATCCTGCTGGTTGGCGGTCGCAAGGTTCAAGACCCCGTCATCCACCGGCAACGAAGGGGTCAATAAACAAAACAGCAAAAACAGGTGCGCAAAATACAGCTGGCGCACGCTCACACCGCTGTATTCATAAGGATTCACGTCAAAAATGCGGACCTCAATATACTGAACGCCGTCACGGGTCAAAGCCTCGACCAGGTCATCATAAGGCTTGGGTGGTTTCAGTCTGACCGAAAAATAGTACTCGTTCCCAAGCTGAAGAAGATGATCATTGAGCTGGACGCGGAGACCGTGGTCCTCCACTCCAAGATCGGTGTAGGGAGAGTGCACGGTATCGACCGCGGACCGCAAATCCGCCAGGTGCTGACGGTAACCGTTATATGTC
>JAYRRV010000171.1:0-4753 GCA_041909955.1 Candidatus Altimarinota bacterium | reverse complement strand
GTTGTGGGACTCCAGATCGTCAGTGTGGAAAGAATCCTACAAAAAGGAGCCGACCCGTTTATCCTTTTATTTCAACAGTTTGCCATTACCGCAATATTGGCGTTTATACTTGAAATCATCATAGGTAATGGAAACATTCCAGCACTTGATCAACGAACAATCTGGCCCGTTATCTACCTGGCGGTGATTGGAACATTTTTCCCGCTGCTGATTCAGTTTTTCGCCCAAAAACATGTCAATACCATCAAAGTCAGCCTCTACTTCAGCCTTGAACCATTATTTGCGCTATTGTTCGCCTGTATGTTCGGACAAGAACTTTTTATACCTGAACGAACCATCGGTGGGCTGCTCATTGTTGTCGCAATTATCCTCAGCGAAATCATTGAAAAAAAGATCGAAAAAGCGATATGATAACAACGTAATTCACTATCACCATCACCTATGGCGGGAGAGTACATACAATCCAATACCATCGAGGACTACTGGAAGGAGCTCAAAGGGATATACACCGAAAAATCCAGCGACTGGAAAGACATTTCAGCTGAACAGTACGCAGGCATAGAACGCAGCGAACGTGAGGACAGCGACAATCATCTCAATGAAGAACGCCTGGGAAAGGACACACAGGTCATTGACATCTGCAAGTATAAATTTCTTCCCGAACGGAAAATCGCCTACCACATCCTGCTCATCCACAACGACGGAACCAAAAAGGACATGTTCTTCCAGATTACTTTGAAAGAAGGGATTGCAGTAAACTAAGCAAAGATTTTGTCTCATCCTTCTGCTTCTCCTTCAGTTTTTCACGGGTGAAGGCATCCAACAAAAAATTCACGACCTCATTCCAGAGCGGATCGTATTTTGGAGGAACTATCCCGAGCTGGGCGCGAATATCGCTCCCCCTCCCCTTTTGAAGCGCGGTGAGATAATCGGACGTATGCGCGTCGATATGTTCAAAGAACAGCCCCCGGGCTATGACCATGTCATCGACAAGTTTTTCAAAAACAGTATCGTATCTCGAGTCCTCGATCCCGAATACTTCCCTCATGGCCAGCGGCCCGTTCTTAAGGACATAATCCTTGAAGAAGGGAAAAAACATATCGACGCAGCGCTTCAGAACATCCAGATTGAATACGAGATGGTCAAAAACAACCGACCACACATAATCGTTGGGAACCTTCAGCATCGTCCTCAAAGCTTGAGGTCCCTGTTGAATAAACAGTGTCATTAATCGCTCCTCATGGCCGAGCAGCGCATCCTCCACAACGGCCTTAATGGCATGCTCCTCGGATTTGAACTGGTCGAAACGAATCATGGATGGTTGAAATAATGGAGGTTAATTTTACACATTTTTGGGATTTTGTCAATGCCTGTGGAAATTCTAAAATTTTGTGATCCCGCATTGACATTTCGCCCCCTGAACCTATAGTGAGACTGCTCACCAAATGCCCTTAAATACACAAAAAACGCCCATGTTTGCCGAGATCCTCCTTGACCAAAAAGTGGGCAAAGACAAGGACACTTTGACCTACAAAATACCCCAAAACCTCGCCGAAAGCGTGGAACTTGGCAGTATCGTGGAGATCACCCTCCGCAACCGGAAAACCAGGGGGGTCATTGCCAAATTCCACGACCATGAGCCAACCTACAAAACCAAAGAAATCCTTGATATCGCGGCAAAAGCTCCGCATCTCCGGCCATGGCAGGTCCAACTACTCTTTTGGATGAGCGACTATTACTTCTGCCCACCCTACAAAATCCTGAAACTCTTTTTCCCGGCAAGCATCACCAAAAAGAAAAAACTCCATGCCTGGGTCCCTTACGAAGAGACTCAGGGCGAAACGTCAAAGAAACTTACCCTTACGGCCGACCAGGAAAAAGCCGTGGATATGGTACTGAAGACGACAAAGCAAACATCTCTCCTTCATGGAATTACCGGATCGGGGAAAACGGAAATCTACCGCCGGATTGCCGAAAACATCCTGAAACAGAACCGGCAAATCCTCATCATGGTGCCTGAAATCACATTAACCCCGCAGACGTTCCAGAACTTCCAGCAGGAGTTTGGCGACAATATCGCTATCCTGCACAGCCAGCTTTCCGCCAAACAGAAAGAAAACTACTGGTACAGAATTTTCCACGGGGAAACCAAGATCATCATAGGATCCCGTTCGGCGCTGTTTGCCCCTTACAAAAACCTGGGAGCCATCATTCTGGACGAAGAGCATGAACCTTCCTATAAACAGGACCAGGCCCCCCGGTACCACGCAAGACAAGTTGCGCTGAAAATAGCCTCTCTGCTCAATATCAAGGTTATCCTTGGAAGTGCGACCCCATCAATAGAAAGCTACTCAGAAGCCAAGCAGGGCCACTTTGAACTCATCGAACTCAAACAACGAATCCAGCACACCGAACCCACTTCACTGCCAAAAGTCACCGTCGTGGACCTGAGGGAGGAAATCAAGAAAAAAAACTACTCCATCTTCAGCGAATTACTGGGTGAAAAGCTGAACAAAAAAATTGAACAGAAGGAGCAGTCCATCCTCTTCCTGAACCGCCGCGGGGCGGCTTCGGCCATACTGTGTCGGGAGTGCGGCCACATTGAAAAATGCGAACAATGTGACGTGGCCCTTACCTACCATAAACACATGTCCATTGAGGAACTTAATCTACCCGCTGAACGTCTGATCTGTCATCACTGCGGAATCATCAGGAAGGTGCCGACAGTCTGTCCGAACTGTGCAAGCACCTTCATCCGGTACATAGGACTCGGAACCCAAAAAATCGAGGAAACCGTGCTCAAGGAATACCCGACCGCCCGGGTTCTGCGGGCGGACCGCGATACCATCCAGCACCACGACAGTTTTGCAAAAATCTACAACGCCTTCAAAAACCACGAAGCGGATATCCTGATCGGAACCCAGATGATCGGGAAAGGGCTTCATCTTCCGCAGGTAAACCTCGTAGGGGTTGTCCTGGCCGACCTCAGCCTCACGATCCCCGACTTCAGAAGTGCCGAACGGACATTCCAGATATTAACCCAGGTTGCGGGGAGAGCCGGACGGCAGGGCACAAAAGGCGAAGTGGTCATCCAAACATACCTCCCGGACCACTATGCCATCCAGGCTGCGAAAAACCATGAATTCGAACGTTTCTACGAGGAGGAGATGAAACTGAGGAAAGGGTTCGGTTATCCCCCGTTCAGCAGATTGCTCAAAATAACGGTCGTACACACCAAAGCGGAGAGGGCCAATCAAAGAGCGCTGGAAATCTTTGAAATATTGAACGAAGAAAACAGGTCAGGCGAACTGCAGAACATCCCGAACACCATTGCGGTCTACCCGGCCTTTATCCACAAACTTCAGAACAAATACCGCTGGAACATTCTGGTGACCGGACAGAATCCATCCTTACTGCTCAGACGTGTGGCTGAAAAACACACCGATGTTCTGGACGACATTTCGGTGCGTATCGACGTCGACCCTCTCTCCTCAAGCTAAAACCGCGGAAGCTTGCCGTAAGCGGGAACAGCGCCCTGCTTCATTCTGCGTTCCCGACGTTTTGCTTCAAGCCGTTGTCCGACATCATCCACCGACTGTCGTTTTTCCATAACCCTTTCCCTCCAAATTTCCGTAAGGGCCGGATCAAAACGGAAATCGTCCGAAGTTCTGATGGCTTCATCAGCCATACCCGCGGCAAGTGCATTCAGTCGAAGCATCTCACGATTTTCCAGAATCGTTTCAAAAACCCTCAACCCATCTTCTTCCATAGCCAACAAATCAACGAGCTGCTGCTCATCATACGGAATAATCTCCTTCACAACCGGTGCCGGAGGAGGTGAACTGATTCTCTTTTTGAGCGTGTTGAGCAGCCCAAGAATCCACGACTGGGTGGGCTTCTCAGGTTCATCACGCTGTTCTTCAACCGGAAAATCAGTAACAAAGATCTGTACATCGTTCTGCGGATCCTGATCATCCACCACGAACCGCCGGTCTTCAAAATATTCCCGAGAGGAGTGAACACCCGATACTGGTGCCTCGTCCATCCCGGCCGAAAGAATATCCTCCGCCTCCGGACCTTGTTGTTCATTCAATCTCATCGACATATTCTTTTAAAATGACGCCGGCCATTCTAATATATAAAAGAGAAATGTCAATCCGTCCTGAAAAACATTTCTTTGATATACTGCGCTCAAGCGACAGCAATCACACAGCAATTATATTTTCTTCACATGAAAAAACGCATACTTTCCGGAGTTCAGCCAAGCGGCAATCCCCACCTTGGGAACTATCTAGGGGCCATGAAAAACCACATCGGCATGCAGAACGAGTACGATTCCTTCATTTTCATCGCGGATCTCCATGCGCTGACAACTGTCCGAGACGCCAAAAAACTTCACGAACTTTCCCTGGAACTCGCCATGGACTACCTGGCACTGGGACTCGACCCCGACAAAACCGTATTCTTCCGGCAAAGTGACGTTGCCGACCACAGCGAACTCGCATGGATTCTGAACTGCATCACCCCCATGGGGCTGCTGGAACGGGCGCACGCCTATAAAGATGCCGTGGCAAAAGGAGTGAAGGACCAGACCGCGGGCCTTTTCACCTATCCCGTGCTCATGGCGGCGGACATACTCATGTACCGGCCCGACCTCGTACCCGTAGGCAAAGACCAAAAACAGCATATTGAAATCTCAAGGGACATTGCCATCAAATTTAACGACACGTTCGGTGCAATATTCAAACTTCCT
>JAYRRV010000170.1:0-14744 GCA_041909955.1 Candidatus Altimarinota bacterium | reverse complement strand
TTTCTCCTCCGGAAGCGCTGTTCATCCATGAACGAGTAGTCCGATTCTTCTATGGCGGTTTTTGCGATGGCTTTCAGATTACCCGTTGCGACGATCGTTGGAATGTCCGCTTCGTAGATGGCATGTTGTACGAAATCCAGGATGTCGGAGACCGGTTTCACTACCCGGTCGATTTTTTTGAAGGGGGAAGGAGCTCCTCCGTGGACTTCGTCGATCATCTCCTCCGTGACTTTTTGGCCTGCGACTTCACGGTGGCTTTCATCGATATCCAGGTGGATGTAGCGGTCCACCGCGGTTTTGGTTCTTTGCATGACCCGTCTGGTCAGTTTGGCGATGACGTGCGGATGCTTTCCGGCAAAAAATCTTGTCCGCATGAGGATTTCCCCGTTGAGATGCTTTGAAAGCGTGGAGTCGATGAGTACAAAAATCCGGTCGAGTTCCATCATTTTCCTGGCGAATTCGCGGACGAGCGCCTGTCGTTCCTTTCCGCCGTTCAGCGATGAGAGTCCGAGAATATGGTCGTAGAGATTGATTATGTCTTCGACCAGGTCCAGGGCGACCATGCACATGTCCGGCTTCAGTTCTTTTACTTCGTTCCGAGTTCCCCTTTGGAGGAGTTCCCTGTATTTTTTCGGGAGCAGGATTTTGGCAAAATCATTGGTCTCGATTTCCCAGAAACTCGGATCGGAAAGTTTTTCCAGAAATACCAAAGGGCCCAGATCGTCCTTGAACATTGTCCCGTCCATATCCGTGGCGGCGATAATTTTTTGGCTGCTCGAACCGTTAAAGTGTTCTTTGGTTATTTCTTCGGGGGTAACCTGTTCCCCTTTGTGGTTATAAAGTGGCATATGCGAAAAGTTTTGGGCAGCATTATAAGCCCCAAAGGAGGGAAGTCAATTTGGAAATTTTCTGGAGCCACAGTCGGGAATCGAACCCGAGACCTCATCCTTCTCTTACACCCCTTATTTCTAAGCTTTTAAGGGGGATAGACTGTATCTTTAGCTTATCTTTTGAGGATTTAGCTACCCTTGTCAGTCGTTCGGGCCCGTTGGACGTGCCACGGTCTTGGCCGAGCAGGCTTTTAACCGTTATTCGGGATTCAACAGTTCGTTTCCAAACTGAAGGGCAGGAGACATTGAGTCCCACCATGGATGCGCTCTACCGTCTGAGCTACTGCGGCTTGATATCGCCCGCAAATTCTAGCATAGGACTTTGAAAATGCAATATTTACTTTTTCGTAAAGCTTAGTACTGTTATGGATATACTTAACTAAATATTTGAGTGATTGAAAAGACGCAGCTATTAAAATTATATCAAAAGGAAGGAAAATCAATGCAGGAGATTGCGGACTTATATCATTGTTCGCTCAACCGGGTTCAGTATTGGATTGGAAAACATAAGATTCAAGTTCGAAGTCGAAGTGAAGCCCTTTATATCAAGAATAATCCCAATGGAGATCCTTTTGCCATGAAGCAGTCTTTTAGTAAAAAAGACTTGGTGTTATTGGGTCTTGGGTTGGGTTTGTGGTGGGGTGAGGGCAGTAAACTCCATCAAGGGACTGTAAGGCTGGGTAATACCGATCCGAGGCTCATAAAGAAATTCGTGCTATTTCTCACCGAAATTTTGGGAGTAGAGAAGAACAGGATTAGGTTTGGGTTGCAGGTTTTTAGTGACATGGATACTCTTGTTGTCAAAAAATTCTGGATTGATTCACTCAATATTTCTGAGGAGCAAATGTTGCCTACTGTCGTTGTTACCCAATCTGGTAAGATTGGTACTTACAGAAAAAAATCCCGATATGGCGTGTTAACCGTATATTGCTCGAATATTAAGTTGCGCAAACTGCTTGATGAATTAATGGAGAAATACACTTCTGCAACATTTCATAAATAATTTAGAAGTTGTTCATGTCCGGGGGGTATTGTTGGAAACACTTTCGGCCGGAAGTGTCTCATTTTTTCATTCAAACCAATATGAAACAAAAAAACCGACTGAGGGCGTTGCTGCTGGTCACGGGTTTCGTGTTTTCCGCAGTGTTCAGCCCTTCTTACTTGAGAGTTGTGCGGGCCGCAACGCCCGGGCAGGTGGTCATTAACGAGGTGGCGTGGGCCGGCTCACTGGATTCATCGACCGATGAGTGGATTGAGCTCCACAATAATTCCGACCAGGTTGTTGATGTGACGAACTGGCATATTGCCGACGATCTTGGGGCTTCCGATTATGTCATTTTGTCCGGAAGCATTCCCGCGCACGGATACTTTCTGATCGAGGATCATGAGGCGGCCGTCATGAATGTGACCGCTGACGCGATTGTTGATCTTTCCCTGGCGAATACCGGGGACAGCCTTCAGCTTTATGATGCCGGAGGCCAGCTTATGGATACCGTGAACGGTTCGGGAGGCGTCTGGTATGCCGGAAATGCCACCAGTCGTGCGTCGATGGAAAGAATCGATCCCGCTTCAGGCGTTGATGCGGGTTCCAATTGGGCTACCTCAACAGGGAGCGGTTCCCAGTCTTCCGGCGGATCCGCGCTTATCGGTACCCCAAAATCTCTGAACAGCCAGACATTGGGCGGGCAGGGGGGAGGACGGCAGAATGTCCGTGTGAATTTGATTCCCGGTTCCGCCACCCCACACGTGGGGGATGTTCTTACCGTCACCTCCAGCGTGAATGATGTACAGAACCTCTTTGCGTACGGTTTTGAACTCACCTACGATGCTTCCATTCTGCACTATAAAAATTCCGCTGAGAAAGCATTTTTAGGTGCGAACGGATCGGTGGCAACGTCGTTTCAGGCAAATCTCCAGAACGGACAGGAAGGAACAGTTCTGGTCGCCGGTGCGCGCACTGTTCAGCCCAAAACAGGGGTGAACGGCAGCGGGGAACTGTTTGAACTGCAGTTTGATGTTATTGGCAGCGGAACGACGGTCATTCAACCTGGGCCTGCAACTTTTTTGGCTTCTCCTTCAGAGGATCTTCCGTCCGAATTTCAGGGGACAACAGTGAATGTATCCGTTGTTCAAATCGGTTCGGTGACGAATCTTTCGGCTGTTCCCGGGACGGAACGTTATAGCATTCAACTTGCCTGGGATGTTGTTCCCGGAGCCGAAAAGTACCGTGTGTACCGCAAGGATGCCCATGGTTTGCAACAGCTGATTGGGGAGCCGGTTCAGGCGGGCTTTGTTGATGCGGACGGGGTTCAGTCCGGTGGGTTTATCGTCCCGGCCAATGATTATGTGTATATCGTGGCCGCGGTACAGGGTGCCGTTGAAAGTGTGCCCGCAGAGATTACCAGTCGCGACGACAGGGGATTGAAGGGTGACAATAACCGTTCCGATCGTGTGGATGGCAGGGATCTGGAGGCTTTGGCCAGACATTTTGCCGATACTGATGCGGATCCTGGGTTTGACCCTTTGGTGGATACCACTTATGACGGTCGTGTGGACGGCAGCGACCTTATTGATCTGGGAGCGAACTTTGCTCAAATCTATCAGCCATAATTATTCGTACGGCGCCCGGCCCCGCATGCGGGGCCGGGCGGGTACGTCCTTTTTCCTGTTTATTCTATGATTCCACAATTTTCTCTTTCTCCGCAGCACCTAGGGCAAGACACCGTCCGTATCGATGTGGTTGTTCGTTCGCTGCCCGATCATTTTTTGGGAACGGCGTTTGACGTGAAAGTTCCTGAGGGCTGGTATTTTGATCACTATGAACTTTGCGATGTTTTCTCTCCCGAAGAACAAAATATTTTTCATTTAGCTTCACCCCGGACTGATGACAGAGGCGTGATTTTTGGCCTGGCGGCCGCCGGCGGTGGGTATGGAGATCCCGGGGATGGGTGCCTCGTCAGGTTTTATTTTTCTCTCGATGACCCTTTGCCGGGAGAAATCTTCTTTGACCATACGGCTTTAAGCGTTTATAAGGATGGCCGGCTTGATGTTTCCGATGTCCGGTGGATCGGAGCGAGATATGATGTTCCTCTTCAAATTACCGCCATCGGGGGGCCGGTTTCGACCCAGGAGTTGGTTGATACCCGGGTTATGCAGGGTACCCGGGCGGGGAGAGCGGATTTTTTCGGGTCACTGGACTCTTCGTTGGTGGATGTTTATGTGCTTTTGTTTATAACTTTGGTACTTGCGGCAGCCGTTTTTCTTGTATTTCTGGCTTATTTCCGGCTGCGACCGAAGGATTAGGAGTCTTTTGGATAAAATAGGTTGACTTCAAGCCGAATTTGGCTATCATTTCATAGCTTCTTTTATTTTGTATTATGGCTAAAGGTAAAGGTCAGTTCGCCACCTGGTATTGCCCTCAGTGCAGCCGTGGAAACTACATCATCTCCTACAACAAGAAGAATAATGAGAATATCGTTAAGGTCCTGAGCAAGCACTGCGGTCAGTGCCATGCTCATACCGATCACAAACGCAAGGATACGAAGAAGGCGGCGAAATAAGCGGTTCTTTTTCCTTGTGATGTTCCTTTGCGCAAGAGTTGTTGATGGAAATGTTTCGGAAATCAAAAGAGCCCCGCCATGGCGGGGCTCTTTTCAATTGTTTTATTTCGTCGCGGTCTCCTGTGTGGGTGTGGCCAGTTTCATTTCCGCGTCGATGGCGCGTTGCAGACCGGATATTCCCAGTCCGTTGGAGTACAGTTTCCCGTTGATGAAGAAGGTCGGGGTTCCCTGAACGCCAGCGTTCGTGCCGTCTTCGCGATCCTTGTTGATCCTTTCGGCAAATTTGTGGGTTTCAACGTCCTGTTTGAATTTTTCCACGTCCAGATTCAGTTTTTTCGCTATTTCAACAAAGGCATCCATCGGGGTCTTCATTTTCACCCAGATGTCCTGGTTGGTGAAAAGCGCTTTGTGCATTTCCCAGAATTTCCCTTGAGCGCCGGCCGCTTCGGCCGCTTCGGCCGCGATCATGGAGTGCTCATGCATCGGGAGCGGATATTGGCGGAAGACGAGTTTTACCTGGGGATTGTTGGCCAGCAGTTCTTCAACGGCCGCCTGAGCGTATGCGCAGGCCGGGCATTGGTAGTCCCCGAATTCCACCAGCGTTATGGTGTAGTTGCGGGTTCCCTGTTCCGATGTGTGGCTGTTTTCGTTTACGAGAAGTTTTGGATCCGCTTTGGGCAGGTTTCCCGGCTGTGAAGCGGTATAGGCGAGTATGCCGCCGCCGATGACGACCAGTGCTGCGATTCCTATCCAAATCAGTTTTTTGGTGTCTTTATTCATGATGGGTTTTCTTATGGGTTACGTGATAATAAATGATGCATGCGTTGAGCAGAACAAAGGCCATCAATGACATTAATGGGATGCTGATGAACCCGAAATACTCGATGTATTGGGTTGTGCAGGAAACACCGCCTACGCACGGGGCGAGTTCTTCAGGGATTACTTTGTAATACAGGAGATTGTGGAAGATGGAGATTGCGAGTCCGGACAGAGTCAACGGCAGGGCGTACCAGGCAAGATTTTTGTCTTTTTTTACGATTCCGACGATCAGGATCGCAACAAGGGGATAAATGGCGATCCTTTGGTACCAGCATAAGACACAGGGAGGAAATTTGAGTATTTCGCTGTAGAACAAACTTCCCGCGGTGGCGACGATCGCCTGGAGCCAGGCGACGTAGAGTACGTTTTCCCTGAGCCAGTGTTGGATTTTATTCATATTGATGAGGTTTAAATCTATAATAGTATACTGTTGCCCCTTGCAATTGCCAATAAATTCTGTGTAAATAAAGTTACACGATCCGCAGTAATCCGAAGTCACTATGAAAGATTTTTTGGTTCAGTGCCGCAATGCGATCATCGGTTTTTTTTATCGTTGGGTGTGCAAGCCGGTTTTTTTTCGCATCGATCCCGAAGATATCCATGATTTTATGACCTCGACCGGGGTTTTTCTGGGCAGGTTCCGGTTGACGAGGTTTTTTACCAGGCTGAGTTTTGGGTATTCAAACAAGGTACTTCATCAGCATATTCTGGGAATCAACTTTACCAACCCCGTAGGACTGGCCGCCGGTTTTGACAAAAATGCCCAGCTCACTAAATTGCTGCCGTTCGTGGGGTTCGGGTTTGAGGAGGTCGGTTCCATTACCGGCGAGCCGTGCGAGGGGAATCCGAAGCCCCGCTTGTGGAGGTTGCCAAAATCGAAGGCGCTCGTCGTCCATTATGGTCTGAAAAATGACGGTTGTGTCGCGATTTCCAAACGTCTTGCGCATGAAAAGTTCATTTTTCCGGTCGGAACGAGTATTGCCAAAACAAATTCTCCGGATACTTGCGAAACCCAGGCGGGAATAGATGATTACGTAAAGGCGTTTAAACATTTTACCCATATCGGTGCGTATTTTACTGTGAATATCAGTTGTCCGAACGCGTTTGGCGGGCAGCCGTTCACCGACCCGGCGAAGCTGGAGAAACTTCTTGAGGCGCTGGATGCCGTTCATACGGACAAGCCGGTTTTTCTGAAGTTTTCCCCGGATATTACGGAAAAGAATCTTGATGAGATCCTTCATGTCGCCCAGCAGCATCGCGTACACGGTTTTATCTGTACGAACCTTACGAAGGAGAGAAACAATCCAAAGATTGTCGATTCTGAGGTTTCGGCCAAGGGCGGTATCAGCGGAAAGGTTGTTGAGGATCTTTCCAACCGGATGATCGCTCATATCTTTCAAAAGACGAAAGGGAAGTACGTGGTTGTGGGTTGCGGCGGGGTCTTTACCGCCGAAGACGCGTATAAAAAAATCCGACTGGGTGCTTCTCTTATCCAGATGATCACCGGAATGATTTATCAGGGGCCTCAGGCGGTGAGTTCCATAAACCTCGGACTGGTGAAGTTGTTGAAGCGCGACGGTTTCGGCAATATTCACGACGCCGTGGGGGCCGATCACCGCAGCGAATGAAAGATTTATTCCACAAGTTGTTTGTAAGGGGCACAACGAACCCGGGGATCCAGTTTTTCCGGTATTTTTTTTCGGGAGGTTCCGCGTTCGCGGTGTATTTTTCGCTGCTGTATTTATTGACCGAATACGCCCATTTTTACCATCTTTCGTCGCTGGTCATTGCGTATGCCGTTTCCATATTCGTAAATTTTCTGATCAGTAAATATTTTGTTTTTTCCAGGCACGACAAGCCCGTTCACCGGCAACTTTTCAACTTTTTTCTCGTAGCACTTCTCGGATTGTGTCTTCAGTACCTGGTCGTATCCTATTTCACCGGTCTGCTGGGGATTCAATATCTGGTCTCAAATGTCATTGCTTCCGCGCTGGTCTACGTCGTAAGCTTTAGCATGAACCGTTCCTTTACTTTCGGACGCAAGTTATGAGCCATGAATCTCCGGAATATTCCGTCGTCATACCCTGCCTCAACGAAGCGAAAACATTGCCGTTTGTCATTCAAAAGGCCCTGGCCGCTTTTACCCGCCTGGGTATCCGCGGTGAAGTGGTGGTTTGCGACAACGGTTCGAGCGACGATTCCGTGAAGGTTGCCGAACACCTCGGCGCCCGCGTCGTTCATTGCGGCAAGAAAGGGTATGGCAACGCGCTGATCGCCGGCTTTTCCGCCGCAAAAGGAAAGTACATGGTTATGGGCGACGCCGATGATTCCTATGATTTTGGTGAAATGGACGGTTTTGTCGAATATCTTCGGGGCGGCTACGATGTGGTGATGGGGACGAGATTAAAAGGGCGTATTCAAAAAGGCGCCATGCCTTTTCTGCATAGGTATCTTGGCACTCCGGTACTCACATTCCTGCTGAATCTTTTTTTTGGCACAAAAATTTCGGACTGCAATTGCGGGATGCGCGGTATCACGAAAGAGGCTTTTGCCAAGCTTTCCCTGGAAGCCGGTGGCATGGAATTTGCCTCTGAAATGATCATCAAGGCCGGCATTTTAAAGCTGAAAATTAAGGAAATTCCCATTACGCTCCACAGGGACCGTCGTGACCGGAAGCCTCATCTGAACACCTGGCGGGACGGTTGGAGGCATTTGAAGTTCATGCTTTTGTATGCTCCGAATTTTGTATTTCTTTATCCGGGGGTCATTGCGTTCTCGGTCGGATCCGTATTGACGCTGACCCAGTTTAACGGGCCTTTTACCCTCGGGCCAATTTTTTGGGATCTCCACGTGATGATTTTGGGTCTTACGCTCAGCGTTGTTGGGGTTTTTGTTGTTCAGATGGGCATGATTATCAAACTTTTTTCCACGCTCCAGCATTATTACCGGGGTGACAGGTTTGTTTCGTGGCTCCGGAAGTTCAGCATGGAACGTCAGCTTTTGGCGGGTGTTTTTTTCGTGATGATCGGTCTGCTCATCGACGCCTATATTTTTTACGTCTGGGTGTCGCAGGCTTTCAGGAATATTTTTATGCCGCAAAAAGCCATTGTGAGCATGTATTTCCTGTTCATCGGAGTTTCGTTGATCTTCTCCGGGTTTTTCAGGGCAATACTCACTAAGCAGGATGAATGATGAAAAAGTCCGTGGGTAATATTCTTCCCCAACAATTCACCGGTTTCCTGAAACTCTTTTTCTACCTTGCCGCGGTGAGTTTCATTCTGCTGTGGCCGGCATTTTGGAACGGATATCCTTTGGTTTTTTCCGATACCGGCACGTATATTTTTTCGGCTTTTACCCTTGAGGTTCCCGTTGACCGTCCCGTCGGTTACGGTTTGTTGCTCAGGTTTTTTTTGACGGGGGGCGGCCTGTGGTTTGCGGTGTATGCCCAGGCTTTTTTGACCGCCTGGCTTTTGTGGAAAACGGTCGGGGTGTTCTTTCAAGCGCGAAAAAATGTTGTGCATTTGTCGGCGATGGTTTTGCTTTCCTTTGCGACCACTTTGCCCTGGGTGGCCGGTCAGGTTATGCCCGATCTTTTCACGGGGCTCATGTTTCTCGTCATTTTTGTATTTGTGTACGGGAAGAACGTCTTGTTTGAACGTTTGGTGTTGGCGGCAGTTCTGTTTTTTCTTCTCATCACCCACAGCGCGAATTTTCTGTTGGCGGGCGGGTTGCTTGGGATAATGTTTCTGGTTAGCGTATCCGGCGGTTTTTCAAAAAACAGTGCCGGGGCTTTTTTACGTTTGGTCGTTCTGTTCGGAGTCACCGTCGCCGCTCTGGTGTTTTTTCTGCTGAGTAATTACCATCAGGGTAACGGGTTTGTGGTCAGTCCTTCCTCTCATGTGTTTTTGATGTCCCGGGTCAACGACGCGGGGATTCTGGACAGTTTTCTGGAGACGCGTTGCAAGAATACCCATTATTTTCTGTGTGACTTCCGGGGAAAGTTTTCACAAGGAGATGGTTTTATCTGGAACGCCGACAGTCCAGTGAACATTGCCGGGTGGGGTGCTTCCAAAACCGAATACGACAATATCCTTCGCGTGGTTTTTACCTCCCCCGACTTGGTGCTGAGGTTTGCCGGGGACAGTTTTGCGCGGAGTTTCAGGCTTTTCTGCATGGTCGGTATGGATCCGTTTCTGCCGTACGGCCCAGCGAGTTCCGTCTACGAAAAGATCCGTCGGTATTTTCCGGGTGATCTGGACGCGTTTGTCCGTTCCAAGCAGTATCGCGGCGAGTTTACCCCGTTGCATGGATTTTCCGCGTTTTTTGCCGTCGTTTTCTGTGTGAGTATGCTCTATTCGGTTTGGCTGCTGTTGAAAAAGCGACTCAGTTCCATGGAGCGTCTTTTGTTCCTGCAGGTCGTTCTGTTTTTTCTTATGAATGCCCTGGTGATGGCCACCCTTTCCGGCGATTACGGGCGGTATCAGGAGCGGATGCTTTGGCTTCTTCCTCTGATTCCGCTGTTCTGCCGCTACAGGGAGAATTTTTCAAAGTGAACCTGTTCCCGTTTTACACCGATCTCCTTCAGTATTTTGATGATGCCGTCCATCATCGGAACGGGCCCGCAGATATAGATTTCGCGTTCCTTTATGTCCTTGACCAGGCGGAGGAGTTTTTCTTTGTCTATTCTTCCTTTTTCGCCTTCATAATCGGGCTGGTCGGAGAGGACATGGTGGAGTGAAAAGCCGTGTTGTGTCTTCAGTTCCTCCAGTTCCTTTTTGAAGATGATATCCGTTGTTTTTTTGTTTGCGTACAGGAGCATCAGCTCGTGTTCTTCGGCAATCTGCTCGATCATGGAGCGGATCGGAGTGATACCTACACCTCCCGCGATAAAGAGGTATTTTACGTCTGCACCGTGTTCAGGCGTGAACACCCCGTACGGGCCGTCGATGTACACCGCGGTGCCTTTCTTGATCTCCCGGATTTTTGAGGTGAAGTCGCCGCAGTTTTTTACGGTTATCCGGATCTGATTGTTTTTGGGAACAAAGGAAAGTGAGAACGGGTGTGCCTGCCACCAGAAGCCCTTGGCCAGAAAACGCAGGATGATGAACTGTCCCGCTTTCGTCCTGAAGTTATGGAGGTTTTTTCCGGTGATGTAGACGGAGTTCGTATCCGCCGTTTCCGCTACGACGTCACTTACGGTGAACCGGTATTTCAGCGAGTTGTAGACCGGTTTCATGAACCGGAACAGCAGCACGTTTCCGAAGACGAATAGGTAGAGGACCCACCAGTAATAGGCGAATGCCTTGTTCATCAGCAGGTCTCCACCGATTTTGAGCTGGTGCCCGAAGGCGAGGAGAACCGCCAGGTAGGTCAGAAGATGGATGAAATACCAGGATTCATACTTCAGTCGTTTTCTTACGATGTAGATCGACAGAAACACGATGCTTGTGAAGAGCACCACGGCGATACCGGCCTGCCAGACGTCCCGGTAGTTTGTGATAAAATCCATGTATTGATCGATCAGCCCCACCTTGTTGGTTATTGCGTACGAGGTGACCAGGAGTATGGGGTGGAGAAGGATAAAGCTTATGGAAAAATATCCGTTCAGGTGGTGTATCCGCGCCAGTTTATCGAGTCCGAAGATTTTTTCGATCCAAAAAGGTCTTCCCATCAGCAGGAACTGAAGCAGGACAAACAGGACCGCCAGGAGTCCGGTGAGTCTGCCGAGCGCCAGGAGGATGCTTGAGGCGTCGCCCCAGAGGAGTTTGTGAGAAACCGACCACCAGAAACCGATGATTACCCCTATGTTTGCGCACAGGGCGGCGAAGATTCCATATTTTTTTATCGACTCTCTTTTTTTCATCCCGTTCATTATATTCCACAAACGGCGGTTTGTCTTCCGATCATGAATGTTCTATAATTTTTCCGTGAAAACACTCAAAGAACTTTTGGATTTTTCCGGGCGGACGGCGATTGTTACCGGTGGTTCCAGGGGAATCGGTTTCGGGATCGCTTACCGGCTGGCTGAGGCGGGCGCCAACGTGGTGATCGCCAGTTTGAACGATGATGAAATGAACAAGGCGGTTCAGGATCTGACCTCCAGGGGTTGGAAGGCACAGTCGGTGAAAGCAGATGTCTCCAAGGAGGAGGACGTCAAAAATATGCTGAAGTTTACCGTGGATGCCTACGGTTCGGTTGATATTCTGGTCAATAATGCGGGGATTTTTCCTTCCGTTACTCTGGCTCAAATGAGCAAGGAAGATTTTGAGAAAGTGATTTCCGTGAATCTGGAGGGAGTGTTTTTGTGTACCAAATATGTGAGCGAACAAATGGTCAAACAGGGCGGGGGAGGCAGGATCATCAACGTGACTTCCATCGATGCGCTTCATCCTTCCATGATCGGGCTGGCCCATTATGACGCTTCCAAACACGGAGTTTGGGGATTTACCAAAAATACGGCCCTTGAACTTTCACAGCATAAGATCTGGGTGAATGCCATAGCTCCGGGCGGGATTGCCACTCCGGGTGTTGCCGAAATGCAAAAACCGGGCGCGGAAAAGAACCCCAATGCCGCCAAGAATATTGAACTTTTTCTCAACAAGATTCCCATGCACCGTATGGGTGAGCCTGACGACATCGGCAAGGTCGCGCTGTTTTTGGCTTCGGACATGTCTTCGTACATGACCGGGGAGCAGATTGTGGTGGACGGAGGCTTTTTGTTGGCCTGAATCCTTCATTTAAAAAACCCCCGCCGTGTGGCAGGGGCTTTTTTGTGTTCGTCAGGTCTGTTATTTTTTTCCTTTGATCATTTCCCACAGGAATGTGAGGAACCAACCCGCAATGTACCCGACCAGGAACGTGATGACAACCAGCAGACCAGCGTTCAAAATATCGAACGGTCCGACGGTGAAAGGGTTGTTCAGGAAATGGATTTTGTAGATGAAATCAAGCAGCGGTTGCGCGAATCCGACAGCGACCAGTATTGCCCAAAGCAAGTGGAAGATTCCCAAAAACGACCCGAGCATGAGACCTGCGTGGTTTTTTTCCATCATAGGTGTGATGTGAAGGAGTACGGTATAGTAAATTCTAGTACTTTCTTTACTTGTTGGCAAATAGGCGTCTTATTATTGATCGAGTTTCTTGATAAGTCATGAAAAGCTGTTAGACTTTCTGGGCCCTTTTTATTTTATTCGTATGATTGAAGACAAAATCACCCTCGCTCTCAAGCAGCTCAAAAAGCTGAAGCAGGAGCTTCAGGATATCAAAAAAGATATGCGCGCCGAGGAAAAGATCGATACGGAAGAGTATATAGATCTCAAAAAAACCTTTAAGGATTTGAAACATCAGGTGAAGGATCTGGAGGAGCAGTGGATGCTTGATCTCATGAAAGATGCTTCGTACGTGAAATTAAAGGAAATGCGTATGAAGAAGGAGGAGGAAATAGCGCTCGAGAACCAGAAACTGTTCCAGCACATCGCCCAGCTGCCGCCGAAGTTTTTCCAGATGAACGTGGAGATGGAAGAGGGTCCGGTCCGCGTTGAAGTACACCCTGAAATGAGAGTGTACCTGAACGGGAAAGAGGAGAAAAAACGCGTTTAGTCTGAAACGGTTGAAGCAGGAGGCGGATTCAGATCAAAATTCAGCACTCTCCACTCATTGTTTTCATTCACGAGTTGCAGGGTAATGGGGGAGACTTGTCCGTCCGTTGCCGTTACCGTGCCGCTCACCGTTGCCAGTGTGTTGTTTTCAATGCTGAATGAGTTGAAGGAGGGGGTTTTTACTTTTGTGACGACCGGGTACGCCGCGAGAAACTCGTTGAACTTTTCACGCGTTACGGTCTGCTTGAACTGGATCGATGCCGATTCGTATGCCTGATCAACCCGGTTAGAGGAGAGTTCCGTCAGGAATTTTTCGCTGGCCTTCATAGGTGCAGCGCCCATGGAAAAGACGAGTGCAACAATTCCGGCCGCAAAAACCACGAGGGTGATCGCCGCTATGCCAAGTATTTTGAGCCAGTTCCTTTTTTTTGGCGCTGAAAGAGTCGGTCCCGGTTGCGAGGCTTGAGTATCCATACTTTTTTGGGGTAAAAAAATAGGCCGGTGACATCGTACCACGCTTTGGCTTTCATTGGCAGGGCGAAAATGAGACTAATGGGACAGTATAGAAGAGGGTGTCCCACAAACCTAATCGGGGAATCGTTCGGTATCGAACAGAGCGTCCAAGTCTTTTTGTAGCACTTGTTCATTGGGATTTTTCCAGTTGAAGATTGTTAATGTTTCAAAGCATATATCATAGGCGATTCTTTTTAGGTCGGCATTCTCATCAATTTCCATATTAAAAGATAACTCGTTCTCTTTGCTTTGATACGGAGCAAAAAGGCCATGTCTTCGGGACGATAGAACAACCAATTCTCGGCCTTTTATACCATGGTATTTCAAATTAAATTCCCATTTTTTTATACCAGTGGTCTTCATCAGGTATTTTAAAAAAATTAAAGGTCGGGCTACGTCAAATACCAGCCATTCAACAGAGAATTTATTTTTCACTGTTTCTCTTGTGGAAAACGCTTCCCGTAAAACAGATCTAGTAAAAAAATTTAGGTTTCTATCCATTGCCCAATATGCCAATCCCCATTCTCTCTCGGGCCACTCCCTCATATCTGAAGCCCGGATCCAGCCACTCATAAAATCCGCATTTTGGTTGTAATCGTGATAATAGGGCGGGAACCGATCGCCACCCCATCCCTGAATACGAACCAACGAATCCCGCATTATATTTTCTAATTCAAAATTTTTATATTCCTTCCTTTCTCCGAGTGGGATCAGAACTATCTCTCTATAGGGGTAATCTTGGGTTGGCGGAGGTGTTTTTTTTACTTCATCATTGATATCCGCATTAACATTCTTAAGGAATTGACCTACCCCTTTTTTACCTGTATCAGATTTGCGGGCAGCACTTTTGTGCTCGTAGGCGATCATGTGAATTTTGTCAGCTAGATGCATCAATTCCTCGCTCTTGAACCCCTCCTTTAAGGTGAAATAGTGAAGACTGGAGATTTCAGGGAAAATGAATTTACTGTTGAGGTCTTCTTTTATTTTCACGGGCAAAATGCAGGGCATTCCGTTATCGATGGCAGATTTTTTGGCGCAGGCCGCTTCTTCCCGCACAAATTTTGATTTCAGGGATGCATCTGAAAGTAAGACTATAAAAGTCTTCGACCTTTTAATGTTGTCGAAAATTTTGGGGATAAAGTTGTCACCATAATCCAAGCTGATGTTGTCCTTCCAGACACGAAAGCCTTCATCGGAAAAATGATCAAAAATTCTTTGGGCAACATCCTTGTCCTCAGTAGCATAGGATATGAAGATATCGTTTTCATAACCTTTGATTCTCAATGATAAAACGCCGTCCGGCATTTCTATCAGCCCCTCTTTTTCTAGATTTTTTAACCTGTCCAGTATTGCCTTATTTGTAA
>JAYRRV010000169.1:0-12940 GCA_041909955.1 Candidatus Altimarinota bacterium | reverse complement strand
GGCGCGAGACGGTTGCCTCGGCACGCAGGATGTTGCTCGTGAGATATCTTCTTTCGTTGTTGCGTCTTGATGCGGACGAAAAAACTTTGTCAAAAGCCATCGTTCTTTGGCACGGTCAAAAAGACCAGTCGCTGGTTGATGTATATATGAGGTCAGCAGGCTGGCTAAAAATATATCCTACCCAGGAAGGTGTTGAGGCCTTCGTTTCAAAACTAGATCCCTTTGCGGCGTTTTCGGCATCCGACGGATTTCGCAGCGCTACTAAGGCTCAATGGGGGATTGTCGGTGATTCACCCGAAAGACGGGAGTTTGCACGAAGAAACGGAATTTCCAAGGTGTACGGACTGTATGGAAAAATTCACGACTACGTTGCCGAGGATTCAGAGTGCAATGGAAGCAGAAAATGGCTGATGGAAAGAACGGCCCTGGAACTTGAGGAATTGGGGCGCACTTACCGTGGCTTGTATGAAAAGAACGATATTGTTCCTGAAAGGGTATTCAATCGGGTCGCCGCAGTGCTGCTCTATGTTTGGAAATCGGGGTACGTGAATGTGGTAAATGACAACGTCGTTGAATATGTCACGAAACAGGTTTTGCGGGGGGCCGGAAAAGGCGAGTTTGATATCATACTCCGCTCAATGGGCTCTCCGGACTAAATGTGTTTCATCAGAATACAGCGGTTGCCGTTGTCGTGTTCGCTTTTCGCGTGCATGTCTTTTTTTATGTCGACGATATCGAACCCGAACTTTTTTAGGGCTTTGATGCTCCGCATGTTATCGGGTTTCACGATGGTGAACAGTCTTTTCATCCCTTTTGTTTTTGCGCACTGTTCTCTGAGCGTGTTGATCTGTTTTGAGATTCCTTTTCCCCTCATTTCGGGCAGTAGTACCGATCCACTGAAGTAGGCGTCATCGTCCTCCAGTGTGATTTTTTTGTTCGATTCGCGGCCGTAGACGATGGAGGTAAGTCCGATAAGATTCCCGTTGTCATCACGGATCAGGAAAATTTCACCCCTGGTGAAAATGTTTTCACGCCATTCCTGTTCAGTGTACGGTGTTCCGGCGTCGTAGTATTTTTCCTCGAATTTTGCGACTTCGGCGAGGTCGGTCTCGGCGGCTTTGACGATGGAATATTTTTGTCCCTCCACTTCGAACTCCCCAAAGACGTTTCCTTCACCGTCCCTGAGTTTTGCGAGAACATTCATGAGTTGTTCATGCGTGGTGGTTTGTCCGAGTTCGAGGTTTCCGTCGGGTGTCGGCGTCTCTTCGGAGGGAATGTGGTCCGCTTCTTCCGCCGGATTTCTTATTTTATCATCCATGGGTAATGGGTTTGGATCTGGGTGATGAGCGCCTCCGGTTTGGTGATTCCGAGTTCGGTGATCATTCCGGTGACGACGTCCGGCGAGGTTATTTCGAACGCCGGGTTTTTTATGGTAACACCGGGCGGGGGATTATCCCAGACCTCTTTCGGGTCCCTTTCCTCAATGACCTCTTCAAACCCATAGACGGTCTGCGGGTCGAATTTCCATGAATTGGTGCATGAGTATGAATCTATGCGATTTTCCTGCGCAAACTGTGCGATCTGTTCCGTGCCGATTTTGTTGAAAATCTTGCCTTCGGCGGTGATGGCGTCGCAGCCGAACAGGAAAAGGTCCGCTTTTTTCAGGAACATACGCGCCGCGTTGTCCACGAAGTGCACCACGGGTATGCCCATTTTCGCTATGTTTTCGGCGGTGATGCGCCCCTGGAACCTTGGGCGGGTTTCGGTGTTGTAGACGGTGAATTTTTTCCCCTGTTCATGTGCCTTGGCGAGAATCGCTTCGACCGTGGAGGAGTGGCAGTGGGTGAACACGATCATTCCGTCCTGGACTTTCTGAGATCCGAACTCGGCGATTTTTTCTTTGGATGTTTGAAAATGGTTGATGACGTAACCGCTGACGTCGGGATTTTTCGAGAAGTTTTCAAGGCAGTACCGCACGGCGTTCCGCAGCGCCGGTTCCGTTGGGCGGGTGGCCACCAGTTCGTCGTGAGCTTTCTGCAAAACGGACAGGTCATTCGTTTCCTTAAATTTTAGCGCAAAAGCTTCCACCGCGGCAACGGCGATTTTTTCCGCGCCCTGGATTTCGAGGGATTTTATTTTTTGGACGATTTCATCGAATGTCATGAATGGATGTGGTTAATTTATGCTGCCGGACGGATGCGGATGACCTTTCCGTGAGTTTCTTTTTCGATCTTCAGCACTGGCTCGTGCCCCCAGACTTCGTATTGTTCTGCAAGTTTCCGGAATTCCGACCCGTCGACCAGATCTTCAAGTTCTTTTTCCCAAAGGGCGGTTTCCGCTTCAATGTCTTCGAGATCGTTTATTTCATCGTTCTGTTTTTCCTCAAAAAACTTTGATTTTGTCTCGATAATCGTCACCTGGAGTCCGTTCAGTTCGGCGAGGAAGTTGTTATAGCCTTCCTTTCCCGCTGCGGCGAGGACAATATGTTTCACTTCTTCATTGCTGTAACGCATTGCCAGGTTGTCGATCTTGTCCTGGGCTTTTGCTCCCAAAGATTTTTTTAACTCTTTGAGATTGCGTTCGTGAATGTCGATCTCTTGTGGGGTTCTTCCCAGGGTTTTCCGACGGAAAGTGTGGAACAGTCCTTTTTCTGACATATTTTTTTTTGTGAGGAAATGAATATTATTGGATGCGGTAGATTTCGTTCACCTGCACATACTCCAGGGTGTTGTTGAGCCGTGCCTTGCTCTCACAGTACAGCGTGAAGAGGGTGTCTCCCTTTTTGACCCTGTCGCCGATTTTTTTGTTGACGTACAGGCCTGCTCCGGCGTTTACCGGGGCTCCTGCCAGACGCGCGTAGCGTGAGATGAGTTTGTTGTTGATGGCGGTGATTCTTCCCGGTTTCTGAGCTTTGACTTCGAAGGTAATTTTTCCGACCTTGAGCGGTTTATTGTTTCTTCCCTGGGCGTCGATCATCTCCTGGAATTTTTTATAGGCCCGGCCCGATGTGATGGCTTCCGTCGCCATTTTTTCGCCCTGGCCTTTGGTGGCTTTTCCCACCATTTCCAGCATGACTCCGCACATCCAGATAGTTTTTTTAACCAAATCCCGGGGTGCGTCCGGCGAGTTCTTTAACACTTTCAGCACGTCCAGGGCTTCCAGGACAGGGCCGACACCGTTTCCGATGGGCTGGCTCCCGTCGGTGAACACGACTTTCACTTTCATCCCGAGCATCGCACCGATTTTTTCGAATTTCTTTTTGAGCGGTTCGGCCTCTTTTGCCGATTTTACTTTCACATCCGGTCCATATGGGATGTCGATGAGCACGTGCGTCGAAGAGACCGCGTGTTTTTTTGCGAGGATTGATGCCAGCAGCATTCCCATCGGGTCAAGGCTCATGGGGTTGCGGATCTTGATGAGTTTGTCGTCGGCGCTCGCGATATCCACTCCACCTCCCCAGGTGATGAATCCGCCGACTTTGGCTGCTATCTTTTTGAGTTTTTCCGAGGTGTTGGTGACGTTCGCCATGACTTCCATGGTGTCGGCGGTACCTGCCGGACTTGTGATGGCGCGGGAGGATGTTTTGGGAAACCGGAGCCCAAGGCTCACCAGGATCGGTACGGCCAGCATGGTGGACCGGTTCCCGGGCACACCGCCGATGCAATGCTTGTCGATAACGATTTTGTCTTTAAACTTCAGGTGTCCTCCATTATTTACCACGGCCTTCGTGAGCGCGACCGTTTCTTTGTCGGTCATGCCGCGGCAGTAGTTGGCGGAAACAAAATAGGTCATTTCCACGTCGGACAGTTTGTCGGCTACGACGTCTTTTACGATCGCGTCGATCTGTTCGTCGCTGAGTTCCTTGCCGTCCAGTTTTTCGCGGATGAACAGTACGGATTTCGGACGTTCCGCCAGTCCCAAGGACACCCTGCGGTCGTCCGGGGCAATCTTCAGTTTGTCCCAGGTTTCCACGTAAATTCCGATTTCGTGGTCTTTGAGGTTGTGTCCGGAACTCACATCCAGAATCGCTGTAACCTCCTTATCCGCATTTTTGAGCGTTACGCGGTCCGACGGGTGCAGATCCAGCAGGTGCGCTGCGTTTTCGTTCATGAGTACGATATATTTGTTGCCCGCGCGGATGTCGATTTTTTTTGGACGGAAATAGTACATAATTGTTTGATTATCGGAGTACGTTATGAGTTTCTTTGGCGATTTGTTCCTCTTCGTTGGTGGGGATCACCAGGACGGCTACTTTACTATTCGAGGTGCTAATTATGAGGGCATTTTTTCTGTTTTTTTGTTCGTTGAGGCGGACGCCGAGGTGTCGGAGATACGAGCAGACCTGTGTGCGGAGGTAATAGGCGTTTTCTCCTATGCCGGCCGTGAAGACCACCGCGTCGAGGCCGTTCATGGCGGCGGCGTAGCCGGCGATGTATTTGGCGATCCGGTAGCAAAGGATCTCAAAGGTGAGTATTGCCCGCTTGTTTCTTTTTTTAACTGCCGCCCAAAGGTCCCGCACGTCGGAACTCATTCCGGAAAGTCCTTTGAGTCCGGATTCATGAATGAGCATTTTTTCAATTTTGTCGGCGGACAGGCGGTGTTGTTTGAGCAGGTGGAAAATGATAGCCGAATCGATGTCTCCGCTTCGTGTTCCCATGGGAATGCCCTCCAGTGGGGTCAACCCCATGCTGGTGTCGACGGATTTTCCGTTCAATACCGCCGCGATGCTTGATCCGTTTCCCATGTGGCAGCTGACGATCTTTTTGTACGCACCGAGTGCGCGGGCTTTTTCGGTGACGTACTGATGGCTGGTACCGTGAAAGCCGTACCTTCTGATACCGTGACGTTTATAGAGGTCGTAGGGGAGTGCGTACAGGTATGCCTTTGGCGGGAGTGTTTCATGGAATGCGGTGTCAAAAACTGCGATCTGTGGAACTTTGGGGAGGAATTTTTTACATGCCAGGATGCCTTTGAGGTTTGGTGGGTTGTGTAGAGGAGCGAGTTCGCTAAGTTCTCGGATGACCCGGATGACGTGCGGCGTTATTTTTACGGCTTTTCGGTAGTGTTCTCCGCCGTGAACGACGCGGTGCCCGATGGCTTTGATGGCGTCGAGCGAAGGAATGAATTGATGTTTGAGCATTGCGTTGAGCGCCATGTTCAGCGCTTCCTTGTGTCCTTTGCACAAAACATGTTCGGCGATTTTTATTTTGCCGTTTTCCATGCGGAATTCGCAGGTTTTGAGGCCTATGCCGTCAACAATGCCTTTGCAGAGTACCTTGAAATCCTGCCCCTTGTTTTCAAAAAGCCGGAATTTCAACGACGATGATCCCGAGTTGATGACGAGAATATTCATGGGAAATCGATTTCATAGGTGGCTTCGGTCGTTTCGCAGGTGGTGATGGCGGTGAGGTCGGCAATGTCTTCCGCGGTGCAGCCGCGGGAAAGGTCGTTGACCGGTTTTTGCAAACCCTGGAGCATCGGGCCGATGGCTTTCGCCCCCGCAAGTCTTTCCACGAGTTTGTACGCGATGTTTGCCGCGTTCAGGTCGGGAAAAATGAGGATGTTTGCGTCACCCTGGACTTTGGAATCAGGAAATTTTTGTTTACCGATCCATGGAACCAATGCCGCATCCACCTGCATTTCTCCGTCCACCATGAGGTCGGGTCTTCTGTCCTTGACCAGGGCCGTCGCTTCCCTGACTTTGTCCGCCATCGGGTGTTTTGCCGATCCGTCGGTGGAAAAGGAGAGCATGGCGATTTTCGGTGTGAGGCCGAATCTTTTTGCGGTTTCGGCGGTGTCGATGGCGATGTCCGCGAGGTCGTGCGAATTCGGGTCGGGTGTGATGGCGCAATCGGCAAAGAGGAGAAGCCTGTTTTCAAAAACCATGAAAAAAAGTCCTGAAACTTTGTGGAACTTTTCCTTGGTGCCGATGATCTGAAGGGCCGGACGCGCGGTCATGGCCGTTGTTCCGACTGCTCCGGAAATCATGCCGTCGGCCTCTTTGAGGTGTACCGCCATGACGCCCACATAGTTCGGATCTTTCATCAATTCCGCCGCTTCGTCTCTGGTCATTCCTTTTTCTTTTCGAAGGCGGAAGAGTTCATCGGTGTATCGTTCGCGGATTTCATGGTTGCCCGGATCAATGATCCGGACCCGATCGGCGTCCAACGTGAGTTCGAGTTCTTTGACCCGCGCTTCAATTTCCCGGTGGTTTGCTATGAGGATCGGTTTGGCGGTTTTCTCTTTCAAAATGATCTCCATCGCCCTCAAGGTCCGTTCGTCGAGCGCCTCGGGGTAGCAGATGTAGCTTTGGATTTTTTGAGCCTTCGATTTTATGACCCTTAAAAGGTCATTTTTTGTTTTCTCCATACCAAAGTTTATTTTTATTTATTATACCATTTTTCTTTATTTTTGGGAATGTTTTCTGTCGATCATTTTACCCCTTGAGTGTGAACCCTTTGATCCAGCTCATGAGGAGCATGGAACTGATAATCGTTCCCAGTTTCCACCATGGCAGGTCGTGGCTCACGATCTCTATTTCGTTCGCTTTGATGGCCTTGAAAATGGATTCAGTCGTTTTCTCCGCTCGGACAAGGCTGTAGGTATGGTTCACATATTTGAGGATGTGGTTATCTGCCGTTCCGAGCACAGGTTTTTTATGTTTTTCCGCCGTTTTCACCGCTTTTTTGTTTGGTCCGTTCAGGCGTTTGGAGTGGTACCACGAATATTCGACCGCATCGAAAAGGTCAATGTGCCTTTCAAGGTTTTTCTGTAAAGAAATCGGTCCCGGGTAGTAAGGATGTGCGGCTATCGTTAAACATTCCGGATGCTTTTTCCGGTATTCGCGCAGATCTTCGAAGTTCCGGATTTTTTGGGCCTCGACCGTGGCGTTGATGATAAGTACGTGTTTTTTGTGGATGCTTTTTTCGATTCCGGGAATTAGAAGAATTCCTTTTTTCTGCGCGTATTCTTTGAGGTCGTCGCTGAAAATGAGGGCGTTGTGACAGGTAATGCTGAGTACGTCGTAGCCGAGCCGGGCGGCCTCATCGATGAGCTGGTGTTCCGAGTGCCTGATCGCGTCGATGGGATCCTGTCCCGTATGGAGGTGAAAATTTATTTTGAGTTTGCGCATTATTTCATGACCTTGTTTACGGCACCGACCGCGTCAACCACCTGCTGTGATTTTTCGTCGTAGGCTTCTTTGGTCTTCAGTACCTGAGTTTTAACGTTGTCGGCCTGTTGTGAGAGTCCGTTGATGGTGCTCTCGCCTTGTTTGCGGAGTTCATCCGCGGAGCTTTGCAGCTGCTGGCAGCCGGTCAGGGCGAGCATGCCGATGATGCCCGATGCGAAGAGGATTTTTTTCATGGATTGGAGTGAAAGAGTTCTTTGAAGTCCCCGTTGAATTTGTTCAGGAAGTTGTGCATGTCCAGTACTTCGTTCGGGTTCACATGATCCGGCGAGTGGGTTTTGATGTTGAAATTGGCACTCCGTTCCTCGTTCTGTCCTGCCGTGATGGACACATGCACCATCAGCTGGTTTTTGCAGTTGTGGCAGCTGAAGTGGAAAAGTCCCTCGTTCTGGTAGGTCGATACGACCTGAATATCTTCGTCCGTGAACTTTTTCTGGCATACGTTGCAGGGGACGGTTTTTTTGAGTTGTTTGAGAATGGCTTTCAGTTCGGGATAGTTCATGGGGATGATATTAAAAACTTGAATAATTCATCCGTTGGTACCCCTAATATTGCACCGATTTTTTAGAATGTAAAGAGTCGGTGGATCACGCGGTTTTGAGCTCACTCAGGGCTTTTTCCAGTCTTTTGAGCGTTTCGTCTTTCCCGAGTGTCCAAATGACCTCAAAAACCCCGGGGGTGAACTGTTCATTGGTGAGTGCCACGCGCACCGGCCAGAACACCTGTCCGTTCTTGTAGTTCAGGTCGGCGACCACCTCCATCAGGTGGTTTTTGATCTCTTCCATACTTTCAAAATTTTCCAGGGTTGTCAGTGCCTCCTTGCTTTTTTGGAGGGCGTTCAAAGCGGTGTCTTTTTCCACTTTCATCTTGGGATTCAGAAGCATGCTGACGTTCAGCGGGCTGGTTTCGAAATAAAATTTCAGGTTGATGGCGCTTTCCGAAGCATTTTTCAGCACTTTTTCCTCGATGGTGATGAGTCCTTTCCTCAGTCTGTCGCCCTGGTCGTTCCAGGTCGAAGGAATGTACTGTTTTGCCATTTCGCACAAAACTTCTCCCCGAACTTCGGTGAACATTTTTTCTTTTTCGGGCGTGGAGAACTTGAAGGTTTTTTCCTTCTTGTCGTTGAGGCCGATTTCACAACGGCTCTCAATCTCTTTTGCCATCCTCTCCAGTTTTTCCAGATAGTTGCGTTTGTTCCACTGGAAGCTGAACCAGTTCAGTTTTTCCAGGTCGAATACGGCACCGGCCTTGTGAATCTGCTCGATGCTGAATTTTTCCACGAGTTCCTCCAGCGAAAAGATCTCCTGTTCCACGCCGGCGCCCGGGTGCCACCCCAAGAGTGCGATGAAATTGATGATCGTTTCCTTGCTGTACCCTTTATTGATGTAGTCTTCCACGCTCACGTCGCCCTGTCGTTTGGAAAGCTTGGTTTTGTCCTTGTTTAAGAGGAGCGGGAGATGGGCGTATTCCGGCGGTTTCCATCCGAAGTCCTGGTAGAGGAGAATGTGTTTGGGTGTCGACGGGAGCCATTCTTCGCCCCGGATGACGTGGGTGATTTCCATAAAATGGTCGTCCACCACGTTGGCCAGGTGGTAGGTCGGGAAGTTGTCGGATTTCATCAGGACCTGGTCGTCGATTGTGCTGGTGTCAAAGGATACAATGCCGCGGATGAGGTCCTTGAACATCAGTTTTTGGCCATGCGGGATTTTCTGACGGATCACGAAAGGCACTCCTTCGGCGATTTTCTTTTCGATCTCTTCTTTGGAGAGCTTTAGGCAGGTGCGGTCGTACATTGGCGCCTGCTTGAGTTTGGTTTGTCTCTCCCTCATTTGTTCCAGTCTTTCCGCGGTGCAGAAGCAGCGGTATGCCGAGCCTTTTTCCAGCAATATTTCTGCGTGTTTGCTGTAAGTTTCCGTGCGTTCCGTCTGGACGTACGGTCCAAATCCACCGTCCTTGTGAGGGCCTTCGTCGTAGCTCATTCCCGCCCATTCCATGGTTTTTATGAGGTTGTCAACGGCGCCTTCCACGTACCTTTTTTGGTCGGTGTCTTCGATGCGCAATAAAAATTTCCCATTATTTTTTCTTGCAAACAGATAGCTGTAAAGAGCGGTTCTTAAGCCACCTACGTGAAGGTATCCGGTTGGGGACGGGGCAAAACGGGTTCTGACCATAACATTCGGTTAAAAATTCGCTGACATCATAGCAGAAACGGTAAGTTTGACCATAAGGACATAGTATTTGACAATTCTTTCTGCGACGGTATCATGCCCCACTCAATATTATTTATTTCAAGTAAACTGCATGGTCCCAAGGTTACTTATTGTTGACGATACTGATCCGATTCGCATGTGTCTGGTCGATTATGTCCGCTCTGAGATGGGTGATACCGTAGAGATTGTTGAAGCGTGTAACGGCAAGGAGGCGATAGAAGCGATCAGGGATGATCGCCGGAGAAAGTTTTCAGGTGTTTTGACGGACTTTAATATGCCTTTTTTCAATGGAGCCGATGTGGCGAACGCCGCGTTCGAGATTCAGGTCCCAAACGTCGTGATCATGACTGCCCAATACCGGGAAAATCTCATCAGGGCTTGCGGAAAGGAAGTATTTGCCGAGCTTCAGATGAAGGGTCTGAAAATCGTTCATAAACCTTTTGATCTCGTTGATATTCAACGGGCGGTGGTGGATCCGATAAGAAAAACGGCATAGCTACCGTAGGCCATTCCGGAATTGTTGAACTGTATCTTTTCAAAAGAACTGTTTTGGTGTATAGTTTTAGTACTTTTTATCTCCATCTATGGCTAAGAGACGCCAAAAAGCTACTGCGCGCCGACGTTCCTCCCGTAAAAGACAGCTTACCCTCGAAGTGAAATCTTCGGTATTGCGTGAGATTTGGGCGGTGACTTACCTGGGCCTCGGATTTCTCACCCTTTTAAGTTTGTGGAATAACTTCGGTCTGGCCGGGGAGATCTGGGTGGGAATTTTACGGCCGATTTTGGGTTGGGGAATTCAGGGGCTGCCCTACATGTTCTTTGGTTCCGCGTTGATGCTTTTTTTGGCAAAGCAGTTTGCGTTTCCGCTCTCCAGAATTCTGGGGATATTTTTTATGCTGGTTTCTGTTCTGAGTATTTTCCACCTTTCGGTTCCGATGGATGAGATTTATCTGGCCGCTACCCAGGGGACGTACGGAGGTTATGTCGGGTTCGTGACGAACTTTCTTTTGAGGCAGATGTTGAATGTGGGGACGCTCGGCGCGGGCGCTATTTTTGTGACGTTGTTTATTGTTTCGGTACTGCTGACTTTTGAGGTGTCTCTTCAGAGTTTGTTTGCATTTTTCAACCCCCAGATCAGGATCGTCCGTAAGCGTGGAGCTGCCCGGGTTGCGCGTGGAGATGACGATGACGATATTGAGGATAGCGCTGGAGAAGATGAAGATGAGGATATTCAGCAGGTTTTTGATCAGGATGATGAAGATGCCGCGCCTTCGCTGGCTTCACTCAAGATTCACCGCCTCCATGCCGATGACGAAGATAGTGGCCAGGGGCAGGAGGAACAGCTGAAGACCAGGGTGGTCCCCATCAAAGAGGAGAAGGAAGAGGCTTTGGTGGAAAAAGAGGGTGAGTACGTGGGCTGGACAGCCCCTCCTTTGGATCTTTTGAATCCCGCGGTGACGGATGTGGGTTCCGACGATTCATTGTTGAAGGACAATGCCCAGAAGATTCATGACAAGCTTGCCCAGTTCGGGCTTGATGTGGCGATGCATGAGGTTCATGTCGGGCCTACCGTTATTCAGTACACTCTGCGTCCGCACGAGGGTATCAAACTTTCCAAGATCACCGGGCTGAAGAGCGATCTTGCCCTTGCCCTTGCGGCAAAGGCTGTCCGTATCGAGGCGCCGATTCCTGGTAAATCTTTGGTCGGTATTGAGGTTCCCAACGACCAGCGTTCCCTGGTGCACTTGAGGGAGATTCTGGAAAGCAAGGAGTATAAGGATATCGAGTCCAGCCTGCGTCTGCCTTTGGGGCGAGATGTCTCGGGCAAGCCGATGTGCGGGGATCTGGCTTCCATGCCTCATTTGCTTATTGCCGGGGCCACGGGTTCGGGAAAGTCCGTGGGGATGAATACCTTTTTGATTTCGCTCATTTATCAGAACTCTCCCGCAGAACTTCGGTTTATCATGATTGACCCCAAGCGGGTTGAGTTGACCCCCTATAACGGGATTCCCCATTTACTCACTCCCGTGATTACCGATCCGGAAAAGGCGGCGATCGGGTTGCGCTGGGCTGTTGCGGAGATGAATCGCCGTTATCAGTTATGTGCCGATCTGGGACATAAGAACATTGGTGAATTTAACGGCTGTCAGGAGATTCATGAAGACGGGCGTGAGCTTCCGGGACACCAGAAGATGCAGAGTATCGTGATTGTCATCGATGAGCTGGCCGATCTCATGATGGCTGCCGGTAAGGAGGTTGAGGCTTCCATTTGCCGTATAGCCCAGATGGCCCGTGCGGTGGGAATGCATCTGATCGTTGCCACTCAGCGTCCGTCAGTTGATGTCATTACTGGACTTATTAAAGCGAATATTCCTGCACGTATTGCGTTTGCGGTTAGTTCCTCGGTGGATTCCCGCACGATTCTGGATGGTGTCGGTGCGGAAGATCTTCTGGGAAAGGGTGATATGCTGTATCTGCCAGGTGGCATGAGCAGACCTGTCCGTATCCAGGGTATATATGTTTCCACCAAAGAGATTGAAAGGGTCATCAACAATATTAAAATCGCCGCTCCTCCGAATTACGTGGAGGACATTGTTTCACCGAAAGTTGCCCAGGACAGGGTTCAGGGCATTCCGGAGAGCTCTTTCGCAGAGGACGATGCTGATGATGAGGGACTGTATCAGCAGGCTTTGCAGTTGGTGGCTGAGAGCCGAAAAGCTTCCGCCTCCCTTTTGCAGCGTCGGTTGAAGGTCGGTTATGCCCGTGCGGCCCGGTTGCTTGATATGATGGAGCAAAACGGGGTTATTGGTCCGGTGAACGGCGCAAAACCCAGGGATATTTATCTGTAATATTATCGGGCAGGCGCAATGTAATTTTTGTAATGATTCGTTCATTTTCTCTTTTAATAGAGAGGACATTCATCTATTTTATGTGCCATCGTATTTTTTGATCCATTGATTATGAACAGGCTGACACAAGGACAGGGGAGTGATCGTTCCCAGGAACGGTCAGGTTTGAGGAATTTTCTTAGCGGGTCTATGAAGAGTGCCAGTGAGGCTGTCCTCAGCGCGACGAATGGTGTCCGTACGTCCACCCGGAGAATGCTGGTTGTTGCGTCTTTTATTGCTCCTGCGGTTGTTTCCGGGGCTTCTCAATATGGATGTGCGCTTGATACCCGCGGAACCGGGGTTTTTCCCGAAGGAACGGGTGGTGACGGAGGAGGGCAAGATGGGATGGTGGTCGGAGATTCAGCGAATTTTCCCGATGGGACCGTTCATGACGATGCTGATGCTTCGGTTGATACCGGATTAGATGGCACTGTCGAGGCAGATGTTTCTGTTGAGGCTGATGCGATGTCTGACGCGGATGCCGATGTTGCGGATGCCCCCGTTGAAGCGTCTGTGGATGCGGATGCTATGACCGATGCGGACGCCGAT
The DNA here is from genome assembly GCA_041909955.1 of Candidatus Altimarinota bacterium. GTDB lineage: Bacteria > Patescibacteriota > Gracilibacteria > UBA1369 > UBA1369 > PALSA-1335. The sequence continues at coordinate 104 of JAYRRV010000169.1, read as the reverse complement.
GTTGCGGATGCCCCCGTTGAAGCGTCTGTGGATGCGGATGCAATGGCGGATGCGGACGCTGGTGTTGTGGATGCATCTTATGACGCGCTCGTTGATGCTCCGGT
>JAYRRV010000168.1:0-13532 GCA_041909955.1 Candidatus Altimarinota bacterium | reverse complement strand
TCAATCTGTTCACGTTTTGAATCGTATTTCTGTTTAAACTTGGTCGCCTCCCTCCATTCACCCAAAAGCTCCTGACGGATCTTCAAATCTGCTACTCCCTCAAGTTTTGCATCACGATCATCCTGGGCCTGTTCTTTCACCTCGGGACCGAGGGTTGATTCCATGGACTTAAGAAGCGGCTCGTACTCCTTCTTGAGGCGCTGGAGATTGTTCGCATCAACAAGACCAAGATAACTGTCGAGTCTCTTAAGATACTCCTCTTTCTGGGTGTCCTGAAGCTTGGATTCCATGATCGCCGTTTTGAGTTTTGCGATCCGATCCACATAAAGCTCCGCAACCTCTTTTTTCTCCGACCCTTCATAGGATTCCGCGAGTTTACGGACCCTTTCCTGTTGAGCATTGAATTGTTGGTCGTTGACGGCCATGGAAGAATTATTGATGGTTCTTCATAAACTCCTGCTCCAGAGATTCAATCCCCTTTGCAAAATAGTACCCCCTGAATCCTTTCATTTTCTGCTTTAATACCTGAGTAACCTCCTGCTTTTCATCCGAAAGAGCCTTAAAAAGCCTCGAACGTTCATCCTCGTTCAGGTACGGGACACAACTCCTCCACCGGAGCTTGGCCTGGAAATCCAGCGAAGGCGAAAAATCAATGAGTTCGACAAGTTGTTGGTTTGTGACCTCCATAACGCTTAAAATAATCTTTTTATTATATCACAAAAATGGCATAGTTAAAACACCTTTCATACGGAACGACATGTTCGAATTCAAAATTCTTCAGAAAGACAAAAAAACGAAGGCGAGAAACGGAATACTGGCCACTCCCCACGGCAAAATTCACACTCCCGTCTTCATGCCGGTGGGAACCAAAGCCAGCGTCAAAACCATGAAGCCGGAAGACCTCAAAGAGATCGGCAGCCAGATCATTTTAGCAAACACCTACCACCTGTACCTCCGTCCCGGACACAAGCTGGTGGCCAAAATGGGAGGACTGCACACATTCATGAACTGGGACCGCCCGATTCTCACGGATTCCGGTGGATTTCAGGTGTTTTCCCTCGGCCAGGAAATCGGAAAAAGACAGTCGCACGCCGGAACAAAAGTTCCCCAGAAACAGCTCGTGAAAATCAGGGAAGACGGGGTGGAATTCCGTTCGATTCTTGACGGAAGCAAACATTTTTTCAGCCCCCAAAAGGTCATGGAGATCGAACACGACCTTGGAGCCGACATCATCATGGCCTTTGACGAATGTGCCCCCTCAGGATGCACCAAAGAGTATGCCCGGAAAGCCATGGAACGGACACACAGGTGGGCTGAAGAATGCGTCAGGGAACACGCAAAACTCCTGAAAAAGTCTAAAAAACAGCAGGCGCTATTCCCGATCATCCAGGGAGGAATGTTTGAAGATCTTCGCATCGAATCCGCAAAATTCATCGCATCGCTGGACACGCCCGGCATTGCCATCGGAGGCCTGGCCGTGGGCGAACCGCGCGAGATTACCTGGAAAATGGTAGACGCCATTCTCCCCTACCTTCCTCAAAACAAACCCCGTTACATGATGGGCATAGGGACACCGGAAGATATCACCGAAGCCATGAAACGCGGCATCGACATGTTCGACTGCGTGCTCCCGACCCGGCTGGGACGCCACGGTTCGGCATTCACCCAAAAAGGCATCATCCACGTCAAAAACGAGGAGAACAAATCCAGCAAGAAGCCTCTCGACCCCAAATGCCGGTGCTACACCTGTAAAAACTATACGCGCGCGTACCTGCGTCACCTCATCATGGAGGGAGAAATCCTGGGCCTGCACCTCCTGAGCTATCACAACATCGCCTACCTCACCCAGATCGTCGAAAAATTGAAAGAAAAAACAAAAAAGAGTTCATGATATAATCACCCCGTATGAATCTTCAAAAACTCTGCGACTACATCTTTGAACTGAACACCCTCAAGAAATTCCGCCACAGCGGGACCAAGCTCGCGGGCGTCAAGGAACCCGACACCATCGCCGAACACGCGTACCGCACGGCGGTCATCGGATATGTTTTGGCCAAAGCGGAAAAAGCCAATCCGGATAAAACAGCCTTGATCTGCCTGATGCACGACAACGCTGAAGCAAGAATCACCGACCTCCACAAAGTAGCCCGCCGGTACATCGACGCAAAAAAACCGGAAAAAACGGCATACAAGGAACAGCTCAAAAACCTCCCTGACGGATTAGCGGACCTGTTCTGGAAAAACTTTCTGGAGTACGAAGATCAAACAAGCAAAGAAGGCATCATCGCACGGGACGCCGACATGCTGGAAACGGCTTTCCAGGCAAAAGAGTACCTTGATCTGGGCCATAAAGCGTGCCAGGATTGGATCAGCAACGTAGAAAAATGCCTCAAAACGGGAACCGCAAAAAAACTGCTCCGAGCCATGAAGAAAAAACAGTTTACGGACTGGTGGCGTGGACTTAAAAAAATCGACATCGGTTACTAATAGCTTATGATCGGCTACCTCCAGGGAACCATCCAGAAAAAACTCGGCAAAAACATTATCCTGAACACCGGAAACGTGGGGTACATGGTAAACCTCCCCGCCCCGCTTCTTGAAAAATGCCGTGAAGGAAAACTCCTGGAGCTCTATATCTACACAAAAGTGCGTGAGGACGACATAAGCCTCTACGGATTCACCAAAATCGAGGAACTCGAATTCTTCAAAACCGTCCTGAACGTCAACGGAGTGGGCCCAAAAACCGCGCTGGATATCCTTTCCCAGGATATCGACAAAACGAAAGCCGCCATTTTAAGTAACAACATCCTTTTCTTGAGCAAAATCCCCGGTATCGGAAAAAAAACCGCCGAACGAATCATAGTAGAACTCAAAAATAAACTCGACTGGGTTGACTCCATGCGCCTCCACGGAGACCTGGAAAACGGGGAAACAAGCAATGAAGAGGCCGTTGAAGCCCTGTTGGGACTCGGCTACCAGAGATTCGAAATCATGAAAATCCTCAAAAAAATGCCTGCAGGCATGTCGACGACAGAAGCGATTGTCACGTATTTCCTTAAAAACAATTAGAGTGAAATTCAACGAATGCCCCGAACGCATCAAAAATGTCCAAAACGAACTGAACCGATCCGGCCTTGATGCTCTCCTGGTGACTGACAGCTTTAATGTGCGATATCTCAGCGGTTTTACGGGCACGAACGGACTGATGTATATCGGTAAAACAAACGCCCATCTTATCACCGATTTCCGCTACCTCGCCGTGGCAAAAAAAATCCTGCCGCCATCCATAAAACTGACAAAGATGGAAAAAGGTCTTATTGCCACGCTGCAAAAACTCATTGAAAAAGATAAAATAAACGCAAAACACCGAGACATTCATCTGCTCGGATTCGAAGAAAAAAACCTGAACTATTCCAGATATACAACACTGAAAAAACATCTAAAAAACAGCTGCAGCCTAAAACCCTCCCAAGGGATCATTGAGAACCTCCGTGCGGTCAAAACATCTCAAGAAGTGAAGTTGATCACTAATGCGCAGCGAATTGCCGAAAAAGTGTTCATTGAAGTCCGAAAAAACCTCAAAACGGGAAAAACGGAACAACAAATTGCCTGGGAAATCGAAAGATTGGGTCATGAGTACGGGGCCGACACGGTCTCCTTTCCGGCCATCGTGGGCTTCCGCCAGAACAGCGCAAGCCCGCACCATCAAAACTCGGGCAGGAAACTCAAAAAAGGCGACATCGTCCTTATAGACATGGGCATGATGTACCGTGGATACTGTTCTGACATGACACGCATGATTTTCACCCAAAAACCCACCGCATTCGAAGCTAAAATATATAACCTCGTCTTGGATGCCCAAGAATCCGCGATCAAAAAGCTCAGAGCGGGGATACACGGCAACATTGCGGATAAATGGTCAAGGGATATCATCGCCAAAGCAGGGTACGGCAAAACCTTCGGCCATAGCCTCGGCCACGGAATAGGCCTTGAAGTTCACGAAAGTCCGTCGCTTGCTTCCGGCTACGACATGCCGATTCCTGAAGGAACCATTGTCACCGTGGAACCGGGTGTTTACCTGGAGAATTCTTTTGGAGTTCGGATCGAAGATATGGTATTAGTAAAGCGTAATCATGTCATAAACCTCACCAAAATTCCTAAGAACTTACAGGACTCAATCTTCCCTATTCACTAAGAGATGAAATCACCAAAAATTGCCGTCATTTTATTTCCCGGAAGTAACTGTGAACTTGAAGCACTCCGTGCCATACGGCGGTCCCAAATGAAAGCTGAACTTATCCGGTGGAACGACCACGGCAATAAGCTCAGTTCCTACGACGCCTTTGTGTTGCCGGGAGGCTTTTCGTACGAAGATCGCGGACGATCGGGCATCGTAGCATCAAAAGACCCGATCATGAAAGCCGTCATCAAAGAAGCGGGAAAGGGCAAACCCGTGCTGGGAATCTGCAACGGAGCCCAGGTGCTGGTGGAGACGGGAATGATCCCCGGGCTACACCCCGAACATCTTGAAATGGCCCTCGCCTGGAATGAACGCATCAAGAACGGGAAAATCCTCGGAGTCGGTTTCTACAACGATTGGGTGCATATCCGTCACAACTCCAAACCCGGCAGGAGTGTTTTCAACAGATTCAGCCAAAAAACATTGATGCACATTCCCGTCGCGCACGGAGAAGGCCGTTTTACCACAAAAGATAAAACCGTCCTGAAAAAACTTATTGAAAACGACCAAACCCTTTTCCGCTACTGCAATTCCAAGGGAGAGTTTATCGATGAATTTCCCGTAAATCCGAATGGTGCCATGTATAACCTCGCCGGGGTATGCAACCCGGAAGGAAATGTGATGGCACTCATGCCCCATCCCGAACGCACCCTCAAGGGACAGCCGATATTTGATTCCATCGGTTCATACTTCAGGAGTTCACACAAAGTAAGTATCCAAAAAAAGAGCGGTCAAAAAGCTGTAAAAACAATGCAATTTGACCCGATGGAGGCAACGGAAAAACCCAAGGAAAAACCGGATATCACCATCCTGGTCCAGCTCATCATCACCGACAACGAGGAACGCACACTTGAAAACACTCTCAACCGAATCGGACACACAAATGTAAGACTATACCGGCAGATCTTCTTGGGATTTTCATTGAAAGATAAAAAGAATCCTGAAAAAACCGCCGTTCAACTCATTGAAAGCGGTGTAATTTTAAATCTGAACAAAGAGATCCCGACGGTATTCATAAAAAACCAGGCCTATGGTTACAAGGCAGGGATCGGTCTTCAAAAAATCAAGAATCCTCTTCCCGCGGGGCGTCATATCATTGCCATGGAATACGACAACTACGTAGGGAAAAGCATTTTCAACAGCCTCAAAACACACGAACACCTGAGCGGAATCCAAAAAGTCGAACGCGGCATCCACTGGACTATCAAGACCGGCTCAGCGAAAAAATTTGAAGATGTCATTGGCACCCACATCTTCCACAATCCTCACTCCATGAAACTTCTTACCGTCTAGTCATGTGTGGAATTTTTGCATATTTAGGCCAGAGAACAAACGCCGCGGAATTTGTGATTGAAGGACTCAAAAGCCTGGAATACCGCGGATACGACTCCTGGGGCGTCGCCTACGATGAAGGGAAGAAACTTGGCATCTACCGCCAAATAGGGAAAATCAGCGACTATGACCCTGAGAAAACAAAATTCCCGGCAAGCACCATGGCCCTTGGACACTCAAGATGGGCAACTCACGGCGGCGTGACTGTGGCAAACGCCCACCCTCACACCAATTCCGATTCAACCATCGCAATCGTCCACAACGGGATTATTGAAAATTTCGAGGAACTCAAGAAAGAACTCATCGAAAAAGGATACGAATTCAAATCCCAGACCGACTCGGAAGTCATCGCCCATTTGATCAGCGACTACAACAAGAGCGTAGACTTCGAACAAGCCGCCAAAGAAGCCATGAAGCGCCTGGACGGACGATTCGCGGTTCTGGCCATGAAAGCCGGAGACCGAAAAATTATCGCTGCGCGGAGAGGATCTCCTCTCATCGTCGGAATCGGGGAAAATGAATATTTCGTCGCTTCGGACATACCGGCATTTTTGGAGTATACCCGTAAAGTAATGTATCTGGACGACAACCAGTTGGTTGTCCTGAATAACGGCCCTCATTTCTTTGACATCGCCACTGGCGAACCTATTGAAAAACGGGTCGTTGAAATCAATTGGAAAGCGGAATTTGCCGAAAAGGGCAACTTTCCGCACTTCATGATCAAAGAGATCATGGAACAAAAAGACACCATATACCGTGCCATCAACCAGGACGACAGGGAAATCCAAAAAATCGCAGATGAGATCAAAAAAGCCTACGGAACGTTCCTGATCGGATGCGGAACCGCGGGGAAAGTCTGTCTTGCCGCTGAATATATCTTCTCCAAAGTAGCGAAACGTCACGTCAACGTGGTGGTCGGCTCGGAATTCCCGAGCCACCAGGATTTCCTGAAAGAAAAAAGTCTCGTCATCGCCGTCTCACAAAGCGGCGAAACGGCAGACACTCTGGAAGCTATCGAAGTGGCCAAAAAAAAGGGGTCAAAAGTACTTTCCATTGTGAACGTTGAAGGATCAACCATGGACCGGGAATCAGACTATTCGCTTCATATCAAGGCTGGTCCGGAAAAAGCCGTTGCCTCGACAAAAGCGACGACGTCCCAGCTTGCCATTCTGACGCTCCTGGCCTACGCATGCTCTGAAAAACTGCAGGATGGAAAAACGTTGCTCATCGACACCGCGGCAAAAATCAACGACATGCTCAACCCCCGGTACGAAGAGCACATTCATGACCTTGCCGAAAAACTGCAGCATCATGAAAGCATGTATGTCATCGGAAAAGCCGTAAACTTCGCCATTGCACTCGAGGCAGCCATAAAACTGCAGGAAGTTTCGTACATCCACGCTGAAGGCTTTGCTGGTGGGGAACTGAAACACGGCCCCATAGCGCTCATCAGTGAAGGGACTCCCTGCATCGTTCTCGTCTCAAACGACAACACCCGCACCGACATCCTGAACAACGCCCGCGAAGTGAAAGCCCGGGGAGGATTCATCATCGGGGTTTCTCCGGAAAACGACGAGATCTTCGATTTCTGGATCAAAGTTCCGGACGTCGGCATCGCATCACCCATCGTCAATATCATTCCAATCCAACTTTTGGCTTATCACCTGGCATTGCTCCGTCGTAACAACCCCGATATGCCAAGAAATCTTGCAAAAAGTGTCACCGTAAAATAACGGCCGGAACGAATTTTGCGAAAAAAACACATAAGCTTCTAAAAAAGAGGTTTTTTTGGTATAATAAAAGGATAAATAAACCATACGTATGGAACCACTGCGACCTACCGAAGAAGGAAGATCACCCGACATCAGTGAACAACATTTCAACGATCTGGTTTATTCTCTCGAAACAAAAACATTTTACCAATTCAGAGCACAACTGGTCGCCAACAATATCTTCAGCGCCACATTGGAATGGACCGATCCGCTGCCACAATTCTCATTCGACGAGATCTCTGAGGAACTAAAAAAAAGACTGGCGAAGCTGAGCAAACATAAACTCCAGGACACAAAAATATGGTTACGGGATCCGTGGAAACGGATCGTTCAAATCATCGAAAGCGAACAAAAACGTATAGCAAAAAACGCCGGTGAAATGAGCAGAAGCGAAGTGGTGGAAAAAGAAAAAAAATTTGAACAACTGCTCAGTGATCTCACACATCAGAAAAACAAATTTGAAGAACTGATAAGAACAGTTGAGCAAATTGAACAGGAAAGGGAAACACGCACAAAAACTCAAAAATCTACAAAAAACCGATTCGAACAACTTCACCTCTTTGAAGACAACAACAATGCCGACACCCGATGAACTCTACAACCAGACGATTCAGGCACAGCGGGACTACCTCGCAAAACTGCAGGAAGCCTTCAACAAACGCTGCGACGACATAGCGGTCCAGACGAACCAAAAACTGGCGACCGTTCCGGAAACAGACACCGAGGGAAGAAAAAAAATATTCGACGAACAGAAAAAATCCCTCGATGAGGCACTTTCCCAGCTGAAAAACGAGGTGTCCCACAGCGGAGCCGAGGTAAGAAGAAAACTGGAAGAGATTTACTCACAGAGGGAAGTGAACGTCATAGCGACGTTGGAAAACGACATGAAAACTCTTTAAAAATCACCATGAAATTCCTGATTGAAAAAAGATTCTTGTTCCAGCAAGCGCCACAGACACCTGAGCAGCAGGTACAACCTCCTCCTGTCGACACAGGCAAAGAGATAGCTCCGCCTAGCCCGGAAACGGGAAAGGAAGCAATCCCCTCTTCCGCCGAGTCCGTTAGCAGTGAATACAAAGAGAAAGGAAAACAAAGCATCGCGGGTGCCAACGCCAAACTGGATGTTTTTCAAAACCTGAAATTAGGGTAAAATGAAAAAGCATGACACAAAGAAATACAAAAATTGTTTGCACCCTCGGACCTGCTTCCGAAAGTGAAACCATGATAGAAAAAATGATACGTGCGGGAATGAACGTCGCCCGCCTGAATTTTTCCCATGGTGACTACACTGAATTTGCGAAATTGATCCGGAGCATCCGGAAGATAGCAAATAAACTCGGCGTGCCGGTCGCCATCATGCAGGACCTGCAGGGACCGAAAATCCGGGTCGGTGAAATGCCGGAAAAGGGAGTGGAAATAAAAAAAGGGGAAACCATCATCCTGACGACCGCCACGATCACAGGAGGAAAGGGTAAAATTCCCGTACAGTACAAAGATCTCCCGAAAGACGTTCACAAACAGGACAGGATTTTGATGGATGATGGACTGCTGGAAGTCGAAGTTACAAAAGTCACCCCCTCCGAAATAACCTGCAGGGTCATCAACGGAGGAACCGTCTTCAGACATAAGGGAATCAACGTGCCCACGGCATCGATCAGCGCCAACCCGATCACCATCAAAGACAAACAAGATCTCTTTTTCGCCCTCAAAAACGACGTGGATTACGTGGCGATGTCCTTTGTAAAATCGGCAAAAAACATCATCGAACTGCGGGAACTCATCCGGCAGAAACGCGGAAGGGCGAAAATCATCGCCAAGATCGAGCGCCATGAAGCCGTGGAAAACCTTGAAAGCATCATCATTGAAACTGACGCCGTCATGGTGGCGCGGGGTGACCTGGGCGTCGAAGTCGCGGCCGAAAAAGTCCCGCTCATCCAAAAGCAAATGATCCACTTGGCGAACATCCACGGAAAACCGGTCATCACGGCAACACAGATCCTGCAGTCCATGGTTACGAACCCCCGACCGACCCGAGCGGAAATGAGCGACGCCGCAAACGCGGTCTTCGACCATTCAGACGCACTGATGCTGTCGAATGAATCTGCCGTCGGGAAATACCCCATCGAATCCGCGCAGACACTGGTAAAGGTTGCGACCTCTGTAGAAGGCTTCCTGAAAAAACACAAAGATTTCCAGCCGAACAGACTATTTCTGGAAAATACACCGGTATCCTACGCCACGTGTATGAACGGAACAAAACTCGCCATTGATATCGGCGCGAAAGTGATCGTGACGATAACCCAATCCGGATTCACCGCGCAGCACGTCGCCAAACACAGACCCTACATTCCCATCGTGGCGATAACTCCCGATGAAAAAGTACGGCAACAACTGGCACTGGTCTGGGGCATCAACCATATCGTCGTACACGACGTCAACCTCAGACATTACGCCGACGAGACGAAAAAACTCCTTCTCAAACACCGTCTCGCAAAAAAAGGTGACAAAATCGTCATCATCAGTAACGCGAGCACCGAAGAAAAAGTGATTTCCACTATCAAAATGTGAGCAAATTCGCTACAATAGGGATAACTTTTTTGACGTGCCCGCATGCGTATTTTAGGTCTTGATCCGGGAACCGCGACCATCGGATTCGGCATCATCGAAACCGGAAGACAAAAACACCGGCTCCTGGATTACGGATGCATCAAAACCGCAGCAGGGCTTCCCTTACCGGTAAGGCTCAAACAAATTTACACCGACCTTGAAACGGTAGTGAAGGAATGGAAACCGCAGTCAGTGGCGATTGAAGAAATTTTTTTCAGCAAGAACGTCAAAACTGCTATCCAGGTCGCACAGGCCAGGGGCGCGATTCTTCAGCAGTTGGCGTTGGGGACGTACCATATCACCGAATACAAACCACAGCAGGTGAAAGAAGCCGTGTGCGGCTATGGTAAGGCCGAGAAAAAACAGGTCCAGAAAATGGTCCAGCTGATTCTTGAAATGGATGAGATCCCCCACCCCGATGATGCCGCCGACGCACTGGCACTGGCAATATGCCATGCCAACAGCCTACAGATGCAAACACTTGTCGCACAATCCCATTAAAAAAATATGAAAAAAATCCTGACTTTCTTGATTTCGATCATCGCAGTGGCGTTCATCGCCGCGGGACTATATGTTTTCGGACTTCCCCCATTCCAGGCCGGCGGACCATTTTACCCGGCGGCTCAGATACCGGCGAGTCAACAGCAGGTTGCGCAGCTTCCGGATTTTCTCGCCGAGGACAAGGTCGCCAGAAATAAAACCTTTGCGGAACATCTTAGCCGGGGTCAACTTCTTGAGGAAAACAAATTCTACAACCTCGCCATCGCCGAATACCAGCAGGCCAACATCCTTGATCCGAACAATGCCGACCCATTCATAAAAATCGGACGCATCCATTTACTTACCGGCGACTACCCCAAAGCGCAGGACAATTTTCAAAAAGCCCTCAACCTGCAACCGGACAACATCGATGCGAAGATATACCTTGCCAGGACACTGCTGCAGGAACGCAAAATCGACGAAGCCCGAAACATCGTGAACACCATCGTCGCGGACAATAACCAGACCGTACAGTATTACAAAGGAATCCTTGCCGCGTATTTCGGCGACTACGAAAACGCCAAAAGACTTTTAAGCAAATCCATCGAAATCGCAAGCTCTCAAGACATTACCAAAAAAGCCCAGAACTACCTGGGAGCTTTCAGCGAATTTGATTTCAACCAGGGAGGAGCCCAATCCCACCTCAAGACCCTTCTGGGAAGAAGCTACGCCCAAACCGGAGAGTATCAGATGGCCATCCCTATGCTTTTTGAAGTCATCAAGGAGGAGAAAGATTACCGCGATGCATGGATCATTTTAGGATACAGCTATCTCAATACCGCCAAATATCAGGATGCCTCGGAAGCTCTTGAGCAAGCAAAACGCCTGGACCCTCAAAAATCCGAGACCTTCTTCTATCTGGGCCTCGCCTATTACGGACAAAACAATCTGCAGCAGGCGGCGGTAAGCCTTGAACAAGCAAAAAAACTCGGCTTCCAGCCGGTGATCCAGATTGACCAGAAACTCGCTGAAATATATCTGGAGCTCAAACAGTACGACAAATCTGCGTTCAATTATGAAAACGTCGTATCGCTCAACGACGACAACATCAACTACTACATCAGACCGATGTGGCTCTATATCGAAAAACTCAATGAACCTTCAAAAGCGGTGAAACTGGCCCAAAAAGCTTTCGTGAGTCACCCGAACCAACCCATGAGTTACAACTTGCTGGGATGGGCATTGGTGGGCGACAACAAACTGGATGAGGCGGAAAAAAATTTGCAGGAAGCCATCAATCTGGACCCTAAACTCGACGCCGCATACCTGAATTTCGGATGGTTGTGGGAAAAACGGGGCCAGTCCGACAAGGCCCTCAATTTTTATTCAAAGGCCCATAAAATGGGGAACGGAAACGCCATCAGCAATGCGGCCGCGGAAAGGTACAATACCCTGATTGCAAAAGTAAAATCCAGCACGAATATCGGACAAGCCAGCATTATCGGAAACTAATATCCACTAATCTTCTCCCCCATGACCGCGATCATGATGATTTTCCTGGCCGTACTCGGAGCCAGCGTCGGAAGCTTCCTCAGTGTGATTATCTACAGACTCAAGCATAAACAAAAAGGCGCGATCGTTGGACGGTCAAGGTGCCCCCACTGTAAAAAAAACCTCGGCACCCTGGACCTCATTCCCGTACTCAACTATATCATCCTCGGAGGCCGCTGCCGCTACTGCCATGAACCGATCTCCCTCTATTACTTCTTCCTGGAAATCACCACCGCGCTGATTTTTCTGCTGATGTACCTGCGCTTTCCATTCATCACGGAAACGGCAATGCTGGGAAACTACACCGTCGACTGGCTGACAGCACTTCCGTTCCTTTTCTGGACCCTGAACGGAACCCTGCTCATCGGAATCTTCTTCTTTGACCTCCAGTACATGGAAATCCCGGACATTCTGATCTATCCGCTGATCGTAATAGCCCTGGGAGGAACGTTGATAACAAAATCGGTGGATTTCCCGAGCCTGCTGATCGCCATCGGCGCAGCCATTGTATTCTTCGGGGGACAAAGACTCCTGTCGAAAGGGAAATGGCTTGGAGAGGGTGACATTTATGTCGCATTGGCGATGGCGGTCATGTTCGGATGGAAACTCTTTATTGTCGCGGTAAGCCTGAGTTACATGATAGGAGCCTTACTTTGCATCATCCTTCTGACCACAAAAGCGCTGAAAGTAAAATCCAAAGTCCCGTTCGCACCTTTCCTGGTCTTCGGAACTTTTGCTACCATCCTCTACGGTAACGAGATTCTGGCTTGGTATATGAATATTCTCAGCATCTGACATGAACGAAAAAAAAGTCTATCTGATGATTCTTGACGGGTTTGGCGAAGGTAAAGAGTACCCGGGCAACGCTGTGACTCATGCAAAAATGCCAAACCTGAAACGGCTGAGGGAAAAGTATCCTCACACACTGCTCAGAGCGGACGGGGAAAGTGTGGGGCTTCCCGAAGGAACCCAGGGAGGTTCTGAAGTCGGGCACTTTACCATTGGCGCGGGCCGAGTGGTTTTCCAGACACTCGAAGAAATTAACCGGTCCATCAGAAACGGTGAATTTTTCAAAAAGCCGGCATTTCTGGAGGCATGCCAAAGAGTAAAGAAAACCGAAAAAGCCGCACTGCACCTTCTTGGTATGATTTCCGACCAGGGCGTTCACTCCCACATTGACCATCTTTTCGCGCTTATGAAGCTGGCCAAAGACCAGGGCATCGTAAAAACCTACATCCATGCAATTACCGACGGGCGTGACGTACCGGAAAAATCTGCCGACAAATACCTCAAAATGATCCTGGGGAAAATCCAGGAACTCGGCATGGGGCCTGGCTCCGCTACCGAAGCGATCATCGCCACGATGGTGGGACGCTACTACGCGATGGACCGTGGAAAGAACTGGGACCGGACGAAGAAGGCCTACGACCTGTATACGGAAGGAAATGGGGAAACGGTGGACAACCTGGATGAGGCGCTAGAGAGCTACTTCGCTTCTGCTCCGGAAGGCGAAGCTACGGACTACTATATGCCCCCCATGAAGTTCGATC
>JAYRRV010000167.1:0-12215 GCA_041909955.1 Candidatus Altimarinota bacterium | reverse complement strand
AGATCGCACCACGCGCCGTTCTTCTTGGTCGGCCGGGCGGTAAAATCCGCAAGGTAGTAGGCCAAAAGCTCATTCCTTCTCCTGACTTCAAAAACCTTGAGGTCCGGATGGTAGCTCTCAACCTTGTTAGGTTTCATTTCAACGTCAAACAAACGGGTAACGATTTGAAACAGACCCTCAATCACCCCATTCAGCGGAAAATACTCCTTCAGCTCCTTCTCATTGACCTGAAATTTTTTCTGCTTAAGCTTTTCGCTGTAGTACGGAATATCCCACTCCTCCATTTTTTTAAGTTTGGAAAACTCCGTCAGTTCCCTGATCTCCTTCCGGGCCTTCACCATTGATTTTCCATAAATCTTATCCAGGAGCGACCGGATCTGGCGGGTACTCTTCGCCATTCTCTCCTGCAAAATGTAATCGGCATAGTTCTTGAATCCCAGCAGTTTGGATTTTTCCCGGCGGAGCCGCAGAATTTTCCTTACCAGGGGCCGGTTGTCGTACGCGCCGCCGCACGCCACCATAAGGGACTTCCTGTAAAAAAGTTCTCGGACGGAACGGTCGGAGCAGTACTTCAAAATCGCCCGTAGAGAGGGCGGACTTAAGGTGAAAACATAGCTTGCCTTACTTTTTCTAGCTTTCGCCTCCGCCGCAGCCAGATCAAGTTCCGACTGGGGCACCTCCTCCAGGGAAGTTTTGTCCACGAATTCATGGAAAAACCGCTTCTTATCGTCAATGATATTATTCCGGAACTTCTGTGACAGCCTGCTCAAATCCTTGTTGATTTTCTTGAGGATTTTTCTTTTGCCGTCCGGTAATGCAATCCCGGCAATCCTCATGTTACGCAAAAGAAGGAAAACGGATCTTTTTTGATCAGCGGTGAGCTTTTGACGTGAAACCCTTTTCAGGAGTGCGTAGTAATCCTTGTTCAGCGCCGTTTTGTGATAATAATCCACCATTTTAGGCTCAAACCGCTCGATGATTTTCCGGGTGGCCGGAGTATTGTTCGTATTATCAAGACTCGTCAGAAAAGCGTAAAGGGTACTCAGATCATGATCGTGGGTAAAAAAGTACCCGACCACATTGGCAAAATTCACCTTGCCGTTTTTCAACTCAAGAATTCCGTGAAAGGTACGCTCCGCCCTGTGCAGCAGTTCGGCGAGAGTTGAAGAATACCGTGCGACACTGCTCTTCCGTGAAAGAAACTTATAATCAAGAAGCCCCTTCCCGGAAAGTTCGTTGAGGATTTTGGAATTTGTCATCGGCATCAATGAAATACTTCCACGACTCTAACGACTTTTACAAAAAAAATAAATAGGATACAATAGCGGTATCACTTTACTTTTTCACAATGGCTAAGGGAAACGCAGGACAAAGAAAGGAAAAAAAGAAACCGAAGCAAAATAAGGATAAGAAAAAATAATGATGAATAAACACCGGATTGTCGGGACACTGGTTGCGCTGGCGGTCATCCTCAATGCCGTAGTGCTTCCTGCCTTTGCGGTAGAACTTCCGGGACAATACGAAGTATCGCTTGGGAGCACGGTGGAAATCAAAATCCCCCGCGGGAACAACACCTATATAAAAGGTACTTTTGAAGAGCAATCCATTCTCTTCCAAAAAGAGGAGGAATATTTTAGGGGATTCCTGGGAATAAACCGGCTCAGTTCCCCGAGAACAAAAGATCTCAGCATCACCCTTTTCACCCCCGGGGTGGGATCAAAAGAGTTCTCTGTTCCGGTAACAATTCAAAAAAGAAACTTCACCGTGAAATACTTCCGCTTACCCACGACGACCCGGAAACTTTTCGGAAAGATGTACCAGGACCCCACCTGGGACATGATTTATGGTTCCATGTCCGATCCGGTAAAGGAACAGCTCTGGGATGAGGCGTTTATCGTTCCAACCTCCGGGAAAATTACCCTTGGATACGGCGATAAACTCTACATCAATAAAAAATATTCCGGATCCCATTTCGGCATCGACTACGCCAACAAACAGGGTACCCCCGTGTACGCCACAAACAACGGAATCGTGAAACTGGCGGGCGATACACCGGCCTACGGGAACGTCATCGTCATTGACCACGGACTGAACATCTTCAGCATGTATCTCCATCTGGACAGTGTTGACGTCAAAGCCGGTGACACCGTAGAACGCGGCAGCAGCATCGGAAAAACCGGAAGCACCGGGCTTTCCAACGGAAACCACCTGCATTTCACCATGTTCGTGGACAAAACGGTCGTCGACCCAAACCAATGGATCGGCGGAAACTGGTGAGCATCACTCATCCCAGCCCTTATCGATCCGGTTCATATCGACGAATGAATCACGACGAACCGGAGCTGTTTCGGTATACCGCGCATCCCGCAAGTCCTCTTCGGTCAACAAAGAAGCAATATTCAGCTGGTCCAAAAGCTCCGAATGGATCTGAATGACGGAAAAACCGTTACAGCTGCCCATAAAAGTCAGATCTGTTTTCCGGATTTTCCCGGCAATCTCCAGAACACGTTCCTGCTGGACCGCATTCTCGCACCGCATGATAAATTTATTGACGACGGCTTCCCTGGCGATTTCAAAATAATCCTCACCAAAAAAAGACAGATAAAGTTTACCGAAGAAAAAGAACTCTCTTTCCAGATTCGGAGGGAGCACGTCGTTGGATGGTGGAACAACAGCCGTCATTTCTCCAGGAGTTCCCAACTGCCCGTCCTGAAGATTGTACAGACGCAATAACCTTTTCCGGATTGCCGGAACCAGGCTCGTATCTTTCAGCTCCTTCTGGGACCGTTTTATTTTGGCGAACAAACGGACAACCCTTTCCTGAACGGCTTGGATAATTCTTTCACGTTCGGCGCCCCCCTCGTTAAATCGTATTTCCGCTAGGGAAACCTGTTCCGTCAAAACACGGCGGGTCAAACCTTCCACGTCCTGTTTAAACTGTTCCTCGGGTGTCGCAGCTTTATGCCGCCTTTCCGGACCGTCGTATGGCATGGTGTGAAAATATTAGGATGTTTCAACCCACTTCCCGTCTTTGTAATCGGCAACTCCCCCGCCCGCCTCGGTCATGGAAAAATCCTCACCCGAAGTCCAGCCCCATTCAATCGTGGTACTTTTGGCGGCATCCAGTTTGCCGTGTCTCCCTTCAACGGCATAGGTGATGACCGTATTTCCGCCGTCCGCGTTTGCGATCCTGAGATCCAATATGATCACGTTCCCCGCGCTGTCACGAACAACCTGGTGAACTTTCATGCTTTCAAGATCAAATTTCTCACGGCCGGCATCAAGCGCATCGAGAACATATTTTACCCCTCGCTCAAGGATGTCCCGTTTGAGCGGAGGAAGTTTTTCACGGACAACCGAATCCTCACACACTCTTTCCACGGCGGGAGTCTGGGAATCCAGTTTATCCACGTACACACTCAACTTCACCGCGTTCTGAACATTGTCCACCCTGGCATCGGCTTCCACCGGCCCCGCAGCCGGATTGGCGGAATTTTCAGGAACAATCGCTTCTGGATCTTTTCGGGGAGTCTGAGTACCCATGCCTACATGAGAAAAAATAAAACGTATACTTAATCATGAGCTAATTTTTATAATATGTCAATTGCACCCTGGCCGCAGACTGGAATTGCAAAGCAACCCCAGAATGCTAGACTGGGCTCAGAATCTGTTTACCAACATCCTATGACTACCCCTGTCCGGATTCCGAAAAAACAGTATTACCTTCAGATCGCCCAAGAAGTGGCCACCCGGGCCACCTGCATGAGCGCCCATTTCGGCGCACTGATCGTGAAGGACGACCAGATCATTTCCACGGGATACAACGGAGCTCCCAGAATGACGAAAGACTGCTACGAAATAGGTTTCTGTCTCCGGAGAAAACTGCAGATTCCCTCGGGCACCCAATACGAAATGTGCCGGAGCGTCCACGCCGAACAGAACGCGATCATCAACGCCGCGAGGGCCGGAGTAAGTCTCTTTGGAGCGGACATGTATCTGTACGGCGAAAGAGTGCTTCAGGGGCAGGCCGGGTATTTGAAGGCACTTCCCTGCTTCATCTGCAAAAAAATGGTCCTCAATGCCGGAATCAAACATATTTACGCCAATGACGAGAAAGGGGAACTCGCGGAGTACGACGTTGAACAATGGACAAAAGAATGGGCTGAAAACGACATGATCGAAGACCCGAACAAATACTCGGCAAATTACAAAACAACAGCATGAACAAAATCATCGCTCTGGTCGGAATGTGCGGTTCCGGAAAATCGGTCGTAAACGATTACTTCAAGGAACTCGGCTATACATCGATCTATTTTGGAGGAGTCACGATGGACGAGCTCCAAAAACGCGGACTGGAAGTCAATCCGGCAAACGAAAAAATGGTACGGGAAGACCTCCGCAAAGTTCACGGACCCGCCGCGTACGCCATTCTCAATCTGCCGAAAATTGAAAAAGCGGTGGAAACAGGCAATGTCATTATTGACGGTCTCTACAGCTGGTCGGAATACAAGATCCTCAAAGACACGTTCGGCGACTCCCTGAAAGTCATTTCAGTCTACGCACCTCCCGAATTGCGGTACCAAAGGCTTTCGCAGCGCCCGGTACGCCCAATCTCGCACGAGGACGCCAAAAAACGCGATTACGCGGAAATCGAGAACATTGAAAAGGGAGGGCCGATAGCGATGGCCGACCACACGCTGATCAACGACGGAAGTGTTGAACAGCTTCTCTCACAACTCAAATCCCAATATTCCTAACCCCAAATACACCATGAACGTCAAAACCATCGTCACGGCGGGTCTGATGACCCTGTCGCTGGCCGGATGCGCGTCCGGAGCGAAAATCGGAAACGTGGGAATCCCCGGCAACGCCTCAAACGTCTCCACAAACACGATAGGCAAGAATACCCAGCTCGTCTACATGACCGATGCCGGGATGGACGACGCATGCAAAACGCAGGAAAAAATCATCGTGGCGGCAAACCTGAAATCGACGGAGGACTCGAAAACGGAAGCCACCTACAAAAGAAGTTCGTTCAAGGACGAAAAGTCCCTCGTCACCGTCGTATGCAGCGAACAAAGGGAAGGTGAAAAACTAATGGGAACCAAAGTTACCCTGACACTCGAAACCCTTTCCGAATAACCATTCAGTATTCTTACCGATGGCACAGGTGAAAATAGATCCATCATGGCAGACCGTCCTGCGGGAGGAGTTCGACAAGGAGTATTTCGAAAAGCTCATTGCTTTCGTCAAAAAAGAGTACGCCGCGGCAAAAATATACCCGGAAGGGAAAAACATTTTCCGGGCGTTCGAACTGTGCCCGTTCGACGAAGTCAAAGTGGTCATTCTGGGACAAGACCCCTACCACGGCCCGCGCCAGGCGAACGGACTGTGCTTTTCGGTAAATGACGGAATACCGCTTCCCCCGTCACTCCAGAATATCTACAAGGAGATCGAAACCGACGTCGGAGTCCAAATGCCCAAGACGGGGAACCTGGACAACTGGAGCCGGCAGGGAGTTTTTCTGCTGAACGCCACGCTCACCGTCCGGGCAAACAAAGCCGGTTCCCACCAGCACCAAGGCTGGGAGGAGTTCACGGACGCCGTGGTAAAAGTCATTTCCGAAAAAAAGGAACATGTGGTGTTTCTGCTCTGGGGAAGATACGCCCAGGAAAAAGGAAGCATGATCGACCGTACCAAACACTGCGTGCTCACCGCCGCACATCCATCCCCTTTTTCCGCATACAACGGATTCTTTGGCTGCAAACATTTCAGCAAAACGAACGAATATCTGGCATCACTCGATAAAAAACCGGTCGACTGGGCGGCACTGTAACCAACTTTGACCGAATTCCATGCCCGTTGCATTTTGAGGTAAAACGATTCAAAATACGGAACGTTGAAGGCTTCATTATCCTATCTTTATGAAAAAGAAATTCAGTCAGCTAACACCAGGACTCAAAAAATACATTGTCGCGGAACGGGGTGGCGGTAAAAGAGGGACATTAAGTTCATACATCAAAAAAAGCAAAACACCCGTATCGGCATTTGCGGACCACACGCTCAATCACACAAACGGAGGTGCAGCATACCAGGCCGCAATGTGGCTGAAAAACCACCTTGATCACGGTGGAAAACTTGTCGTCACCATTGCGGGAGCATTGAGTTCATTTCAGGTTGGAGTCATGCTTTCAGACCTCATCCGCCAGAACAAAGTTCACCTTATCTCAGCAACAGGGGCAAACCACGAAGAATCATATTACCGATATGTCGCTCATTCCCATTATGCCTATATACCCCGCTATACTGAACTGACACCGGAACAGGAGGCCGAACTCCGTGACGCCGGCCTGCGCCGCATCACCGACACATTCCTGCCGGAAGATGAAAGCGTCCGCATCATGGAACCGCACCTGCTAAAGATGTGGAAAAAGGCACAAAAAGAAGGGAAACGATACTTTCCGCATGAATATTTTCGCCGACTCTTTTCTGAAGGGCTCATTAAACCGGACACCATGGCCAACCCTGACGACTGCTGGACCTATGCGGCTTACAAAAAGAACATTCCGGTCATTATTCCCGGATTTGAAGACTCTACCATGGGAAACATTTTTGCCAGCTATACCTATGACGGGAAGTACCGTAAAGATAAAAGCGTGCTGCTCGATCCATCCATCATGAAAAGTGGACTGGAATACTTCACCTACATGTACGACTGGTATATGGAAAATTCGCAAAATAGCCCGATCGCTTTCCTGCAGCTTGGTGGAGGCATCGCGGCAGACTTCCCCATCTGCGTCGTGCCTTCGCTCAAACATGATCTGCAATACAAAAAAGTACGCGACTGGGCAGGATTTATTGAAATCGGATCTTCTCCAATGTCTTATGGTTCCTATTCCGGAGCCGGTGGAAAGGAAAAAATCACCTGGGACAAACTTTCCACGCAAAGTTACTATCAGATCATCCAAAGTGATGTCACGGTAGTTTTTCCCTGGATTGCGGCAGTACTTCTTGATCTTTAAACCATGAAAAAAAACAGCGTCCTGTTGGTCATCGCTTCTTTGGCAATTTGTCTGGGAACCGGCGCTTTAGGTGGGGTATTGACCGCTACAGCGATTACCGAATGGTACAACTTCTTGATTAAACCATCATTCAGCCCCCCAAACTGGATATTCGGCCCTGTATGGACTCTCCTCTACACCCTCATGGCGATTTCAGTCTCAATAGTCTGGAGAAAAGGCCTTTCAAATAAAGAAAACAGGGCCGCGTTTATCTATTTCATGGTTCAGCTTTTCCTGAATGGTATATGGTCAATCCTGTTTTTTGGCCTTAAAAACCCGCTTCTCGCGTTGATAGATATCATTATTCTGCTGCTGATGATCGTGGTGGTTATTTATAAGTTTCACCGGATCAACAAAATCGCTGCCTACCTTTTGATCCCATACCTGCTCTGGGTTTCATTCGCATCAGTCCTGAATTATTCAATCTGGCAGCTAAACTAGAATGAAAAAAATCACGGTACACGACAAAATGCAGCAGGGATATAGCTATGAGCTGACAAAACCAGAAGGAAAAGAGTTTGATCCTGAATTTAAGCCCGACCTGTCTCCAAAAAAAATGCTGGAACTGGGAATTTTTGGAGGGAAATACATGACGGATTGCAGAAATGAATTCCCTTCGGAATGGTTTACAAAAGCAAAACTTTGTTCTCAACGACACGACCCAAAACTCAACTACTTCGGAGTCAACGCAAGCAAACCACTCTGGTACTGGAAAAAGAAAGGGTGGATTTATCCAGATGATCCCAGGGGATGGTTTCAGTGGTACTGCCGCTATTACATGGGACGAAGAATTCCTCTGGAAGACCAACGCCAGATTAAACGATGGAAAGCGATCAAAAGACACATCGCCCAAATTAAAAAACACTGTGAACCTGGAAATATTTTCTGCCGGCCACGTCAACGACAGGCATTGCTCCACTGGGCCTACGACGCAAGGAAGATCTGACACTCGCTGAATAAAGCATAAGAGCTTGATTTTTTTCGTTTACTATATTAAACTTACATATAGTTAATCTTTTTCGAATCCGTATGAGAAAAAACTGCTCAAAAGTAATTATCGAAAACTTTTTTGAACCATGCATCCTTTTTTTACTGGAAGAAAAACCGTGCTACGGATACGAACTGAAAAATAACCTTTCCGAACGGTGCGGATGTCAGGTGAATATAGGAAATCTCTACAGAGGACTGGGGAAACTCGAAAAAAACCAGTATGTCACAAAAGAAAAAACTGTTAGCGACATCGGACCGGACAGAATCACGTACAGAATCACGCCCAACGGGAAAAAACTGCTGAAAGAATGGATAGAAGAATTAGAGACGGGAGCTGAAACTATTCAAAAATTAATTACTAATTATAAAAAACTCTATGCAACACATCACTCAAAATAACTTCAAGGAAGAAGTCCTCAATCACAAGGGAGTCGTTTTAGCCGATTTTTACGCGGAATGGTGCGGCCCGTGCAAAATGCTCACCCCTATGCTCAATGAACTGGAAAGTGAAACAACATCAAGTCAGGTGAAATTTGTGAAGATCAATGTCGATGAAAACCCCGAACTTTCGAGTATGTTCGGAGTCATGAGCATCCCAACCGTCATCTTGTTCAAAGACGGAAAAGTAGCGGAAAAGAAAATAGGAATTGCAACAAAAACCGCTTACATCGAACTCATCGAACAGACGAAAAATTCAAAACCTTCAAATGAAGAAAAGGAAATAACCATTTTTACCACCCAAACATGTCCCTATTGCCATGTAGCCAAAAGCTATCTCAAGGAAAGAAAAGTGGCATACAAGGAAATTGATGTCAGCAACGACCAAGCTCAAGCAATGAGAATGATCCAAAAATCAGGCGCGATGGGGGTCCCTCAGCTGTGGATCAACAATGAGGTTGTTATAGGATTCGACAGGGAGAGAATCGACATGCTCCTCAATACTTAAATCCGGAAAATTGTACAAATCGGGAAAAGGGATTATAATATCAAGCAGGTTCAATAATCCTCATTTGTATGTCGTCATCAAAATCTCAGCTCGGTATCTTGATTGCCATTATTGCCATCATCGGCGTGACGGGGCTGGCAGTGATGTACGGACAGGGACAACTCAATCTGGGGGCTGTGGGAGTCCAACCTAAAAAAGTGGCGAAAGTGGCGCTCACGGAATGTCCGGCTGGTTCAAAGAGCCAGGATAAGTTCTGTATTTTCACGCTGGAACCCCTGGAATATTACGTCATCAAAGACGGAGACAAATTCGTGATCCACGGACCGAGACTGACGGAAATCTTTACCAACAACGCGTGGAACATCAGTGAAGGAACAACATTAAAAGGCGACGCATACTCCGCCACAAAATTCGGGTTCACCATGATGGAATTCACCTTTAGACCTATGGAAAGGGGTGGAAACAAAGTCCCGTCATTCTCCTTCGACCATCCGACGGCCGTAAAGATCCAGGGATCAAGGTTTGTTGAGGTTGAACTTCCGGATTCAGTGAAACTGAGATTCAACACCTTCAACATCCCCGACAAAGATCTGAACAACCAATAGTTTATTTCGCTTTAGTCTCCTGTGAGGCTATAAGCTGCTTCATGAGGTCGGAAGCCTTGCCTATCTGGGTATCCATAAAGATCACCTTGTTGTTCGGAGCCTGACCGATGCCCTTGAGAGTGTCCAGATACTGGGTCAGCGTCAGAATCGCCATAATCTCCTTGGACTCCTGATGAGTGGCCACTTTCATAATTTCAAAAGACTCTTTCAATCCGCGGGCTATCGCCTCACGTTCAAGCGCGATGCCTTCACCCTGAAGCTGCTTGCGGATCTTATCGGCCTCGGCTTCCTTCACGGCTTGAATTTTGATGGCCTCACCCTTGTTTTCCGCCGCTTTGCGCAGCTGCTCGGAAGCGACCACCTCCGACATGGCCTGAGTGATGGTGCTCGGAAAGTTTACGTTCACAATCTGGAAACTTTTAATGATCACTCCCCACTCTTCAAGCTGTTTCTCCAAGTCGGTTTTGATATGTAAAGCAAGTTCCTCCTTTTTTTCCAAAATCCCTTCGTGAGTCTCTTTGGCGATGTAGGTACGGAGAGAATTCTCGATGATCGCCCCAATGGACTGCTCTCGGTTCTGAAGAACATAGGTAAACCGTTTAATACCGTCGGCGCTGGAATCAACGGCATAAATAAGATTTGTGGCCACGTCCACAATCACCTTGTCTTTTGAGGGATATTTTCCGTTAATGGAGAAATTCTGCTGGCGAAGAGAAACCTTGGCCGCAACACGTTCAATCAATGGAAGTTTAAAATTAATACCGGCCGTCATTATCCGATTGAATTTCCCAAGATATTCGATGACAAAAACGGTGTTCTGCTGAATAATCCTAACGTTCTTGAGAATAACAAAAAGAACCAGGGCTCCGATGACAAACGAGGAAAACATTGAAAATTCATCCATAGCTGTTGAAAGATAATCAATAAAGACGCGCCCAGCATAGCGGGGCTTCATGATTCTGACAACTGGAGATGACTCAAAGGATCAGCCGTTCTTCCCCTTTAACGTAAATTTCGGCTTCCCATGGTGGACAGAAAGTTTGTGATGGCGGGTATCGATGTGAAAATAGTCCATTCCCCTTTCCACAAACTGGTGTTCCACCCTTTTGGGCTTAAAATATTTTTTGCAGAACTTCTCCGCCTGTTTCGGATCAAAACAGCGGCAGGAATAGATATCAATGGTGATAAAATTCTTTTTGGAGAGAGTATGGATGACCACGGAACTCTCGATCAAGGGGACCCAGCCGGAAAGGCCGGCCTTCTCGGGATACAGTTTCTGGTCGCTCCGAAAAACATCAGGGGGAGCCTGTTTTTTCATGCCAAGATCATCCACGATCTTATCCAAAAACTCATAACAAAGGTCCAAGTCGTCACAAACACCGGGGATACAATCGTAAAAATCCAGTAAAAGCTGGTAGCCAAACACATGATCGCATTGCATTGGGGGTTTCATAAGCCGATGTTATACATCGCCTTATTATACACGAAAAAGCTCCACTGATCCACTCAGAACGAGACAATTTTCTGCATCCACCCATTGAGCGCAGGATCAGGATGTTTTCGCTGAAGAATCTTTTGTAAATCGCCTGCCAGACGCTTGGCAACCGGACCCATCTCCCCATCAGTCTTATTTTCAAAAACCGGATGACCGTCAACACCGTCAACCCTTCCGACACCTCGGACCGTCATCGCAGTTCCGGTCACCAAAATTTCATCAGCAGAACGCAGTTCATCAAGACCGACATCCCCATCGGTTATCACCATGTACCCATAAGTCGCCGCAAGATCGGCAACGGACTGCATGGTAATTCCCGGAAGGATATCGCCATGACGCAAAGATGGAATTTTGATCGTTGGGCCTCCGTCAGCAAAATAGTGCACGAAAGCATAATTGACGCTCGTACCCTCCTGCACACGCTTTTGGCCATTCTCGGTGTCCGCCATAAACATGGCCTCGTGATAACCGGCATCCTGATACTGAGCAAACATTTCCACCGGCCCGGCATAATTCGTGGGATGTTTCACGTCACCAAACCCTTTGACCACCGGACGTGGTCCCATCTGCTGAATATTGAGCATCTGAACATTGCGGTAAGGTCCTACCGGAGTTCCCAAAAAAAGCATCTCTTTCTCTTTCCCTCTGAGGGGCGGGGCACTATTGGTCGGGTAGCCAATGAAACGTCCGTAATAACGGTTGCCGGGCTGATTCCCCAGCCTGGGAACCCACCGTTTGTCACCGGCAAGATGTTCGGCAAAAAGCTTCCGCAGAAAAACCTGGTTGACTCCTTCAAAACCGCGACGTTTAGCATCACGGCAAGCCCGAAGAATATGCTGATCTATCCTGAATCCGTATATTCCGTCTTCACCGGTATAGAAAACCATCCCGGTAATAAATCCGTCAGGATAGTGATACATTCGCTCCCAGTGATCGGCTCCCAGCTCACCGTTTGGTACAACCTGAGCCTTCCACAGTTTTGTCCCCGGGTCATACACCGCGAGTGTCTGGACATCAGTAGGGGAACTTTTGAACGGAAGTGGTTCACTGTTTAAATGCCTCAACACGGTGTCATCCGGTCTTTTCGCGATCACAACCCTGGGAGCCTCGGAAATTTT
>JAYRRV010000166.1:0-1955 GCA_041909955.1 Candidatus Altimarinota bacterium | reverse complement strand
TCCCTTGTCGCGCTCTTTGTATTGGCCGGGCATAAAGTGGATCACGTAAAACTCAGGGCTAAGTTTATTCTGGTCGTCAAACTCTTCGGAGGTGAATCTTTCGTCCTGTAAATGGTGTCTTGCGAACTCAATGGTTTGGATTTGCATACCCAGGCATAGTCCAAGGTAGGGAACTTTGTTTTCGCGGCAGTACTTGGCGGTCATGATCATTCCTTCTGTTCCGCGGGTTCCAAAACCTCCGGGAACGATGATTCCCTGCGCGCTTTTCAGCTTTTCCCATGACTCCTTGTCTTTCTTTTCAAGTTTTTCAGAGTCTATCCAGAGGAGGTTGAGATTTTTCTTCTGGTGGTAACAAGCGATTTTCAGGGATTCAATAACGCTGAGGTACGAGTCGTCCAGCCCGGTGTACTTTCCAACGAGCGCGATGGTGAGTTTATCGCGTTTTGCTTTGATTTTATCATTGAGCTCGATCCAGTTTTTCAGCTGGGGTTTAATGACTCCCATGTTCAGTTTTCTTCCGATGAGCTGTGCAAGGTTATGTTCCTGGAATTTGAGGGGCACTTCATAAATGGAGGTTACCGTCGGGGCGGGAATAACACAGTCTTCATCCACATCGCAAAACAGTGCGATTTTTTTAAGCAGTTCCTTTGCGATGGGAAGATCAGCCCTGGCCAGGATAAAGTCCGGCTGGATACCGGTCGTCCGCAGTTCGCGGACCGATGCCTGGGTCGGTTTCGTTTTCAGTTCCTTAGACGCTGCGAGGTAGGGGAGCAGCGTGAGGTGGATAAACAGGGTGTTCTGGTGCCCCAATTCGTGCCGAAGCTGGCGGATTGCCTCAAGGTAGGGGAGTCCTTCGATGTCTCCGGTGGTTCCGCCTATTTCAATGAGCACGATGTCCGCTCCGCTTTGTTTTCCGGCGTCCTTGATTCTTTTCTTGATGGCGTTGGTTATGTGCGGAATGATCTGGATGGTTCCGCCCAAATAGGTTCCTTTGCGCTCTTCTGAAATGACGTGAGAATAGATTTTTCCCGTGGATACCGATGAAACTTCGGTCAGATTTTCACCGACAAAGCGTTCATAGTGTCCAAGGTCCAGGTCGGTTTCCGAGCCGTCGCTCAGGACGTACACTTCACCGTGCTGGAAGGGATTCATGGTTCCGGGGTCTACGTTCAAATAGGGGTCCAACTTCTGTGTGAAGACCTTAAATCCGGAAGCTTTGAGGAGAGCACCTATCGAGGCAGTGGCAATGCCTTTTCCTAATGACGAACATACTCCGCCGGTTACGAAGATGTATTTGGTCTCCTTCATAGTTTTTGGGATGAATATTGAAAAAATGGCTCTTGCGTTGTCAGCAGCGCTGAATCCTTCTCACCGTATTTATATATGGTTCGTGCGGATTCCGCTTGCTTCCCAGCAACAGCAATTTTTTGAATATTCACTACGTTAGTGTTAAATGATCGGATTTTCAATTTTTCAAGGAGAGGCCCGTTTTTTTCCTTACCTTGGCCATCATTTTGGTGGCTTCGGTTTGGGCCCGTTCCGCTCCTTTTTTCAATACTGATCTAACATAACCCAAATCTTTTTGGAGTTCAATTCTTTTTTTTCTGGCCTCCCCGAAGTACTCCAGCAGCTTTGCCAAGAGGATTTTTTTTGCATCTCCGTAGCCCATTCCACCTTTTTTATATTTTTCCGCAAGCTCTTTTTGTTCCTCCTGGGATGCAAAATGGCAAAAAAGTTTGTATATGGCTGAAGCGCCGGGATCTTTTGGATCTTCAACCGGTGTCGAGTCGGTTGTTATTCCCATCACCTGTTTTTTCAGTGTGGATTCGTCGGCAAAAATTTCGATGACGTTCCCGTAACTTTTACTCATTTTGTGGACTCCGTCGGTGCCTATTATTGTTGCCACTTCATCGGGGATGTACGGTTCAGGAAGTTTGAATATTGCACCGAACGTG
>JAYRRV010000165.1:0-2937 GCA_041909955.1 Candidatus Altimarinota bacterium | reverse complement strand
CCATAATAGATCTTTCGCTACCCTCTCCCCAACGGTAACAATTATAATTCCAATACCAAGAGAAATAAGCTCCGATTCCTACAACAACAAGAAAAGATGTAATTAAACCGACAATTTTCAATAGTTTCATAATTGACGATTAATTTGGTGCCGGGGAGAGGACTTGAACCTCCACGCCTTTTGGGCACTAGCTCCTAAGGCTAGCGTGTCTGCCATTTCACCACCCCGGCATAAATTTTAAGCTCAATAGAGCCACAAAGGCCTACGGTAAAACATACTACCAAATATTCATAAAAAGGCCATAGCAAACAGAAAATCACGCGTCATTACAATGATTTTAAGAAATAACATTGACAAGATAGAAATAATAGTGCAATATTTGCGCCATTATATATAAGATACAAGGTTGCGTAGAGATCAAATTTCTTTCTTGACACTAAAAATATTTAAGCCTAATCTCTCAATAGTCATCGCGAAAAAATCACTTTACACCGCTTGTTATGGACAATAATCAATTTACACAATCCACTGGTATGGCAGGAAGCAAAGTGACGGGAAAACTGAACCTTGCCGAAATCATCGAGGACATGTTCATGGTCCTCACCACCAAAGAAAAAGAGGTGATTATCAAGCGTTTCAGCCTCGACAACAAACCAAAACAGACGCTCGAAAAAATCGGGCAGATGTTTTCGGTGACCCGTGAACGCATCCGCCAGATCGAAAAGATCGCTCTCGGCAAACTACGCCGCACCGTTGAAAACACCAAGCTCAGCATCATCAACAAGCTGGCCCGTGAAGTACTGGAACGCAATGGAGGCGTACTTTTGGAAGACAAACTCACGGCTGAAATTTTGAATACCATTTCAAGCAGCCAGGAAGTTGACGCAAACATTATTAAACTTTCCCTCAATATCAACCCGGAAATCACCATGACGGAAAAAACCAACGTATTCCGTCCATTCTGGAGATTTCAGAATATTTCCATGGAGGACATCAAGACGATCATCGATGCCGGAATTGAACTGCTCAACAAAAAGAGCGACGTGCTTCCCGATGATAAGATGAGTGCAGACGTTCTTGTGGTGACAGCGGCCAAAGGCAAGAAATATAACGCGCCGATGGTTCTTTCAACGCTCGAGGTCGATAAACGCATCAAGCGCGTGAAAGAAGGTTACGGGCTCATCTCCTGGAGACACATCAATCCGCGCAGTATCCGCGACAAGGCCTATATCATCCTCAAGAAATCCCAGAACCCTCTCCACTTTGTGGACATCGCGAATAAGATCACTGAGGCTGGCTTTGACAAGAAACTCGTCACGACTCAAGCCGTCCACAATGAACTTATTCGTTACGACCAGTTCGTCCTCGTCGGACGCGGTCTTTACGCACTCAAAGAATGGGGTTACAAAAAAGGGACGGTTGCCGACATCATCGAGGACCTTCTCCGAAAAAAGAATCCCATGACCAAACAGGAAATCATCCAGGGTGTGCTCAAACAGCGCCAGGTCAAAAAAGGAACTATCTCCCTGAACCTCCAGAAAAATCCCCAGTTTGTCCGCGTCGGCCGCGCCGTGTACATGCTCGACGAAGCAAAAAAGATGGCCGTTGCATAACACACCCGTCAGCCCATTTGAATTTTCAAAAGCCTTCTTCTAGAATGAGAAGGCTTTTTTGTAATCCGCCCACCTATGGAAACCTGTATTTTCTGCAAAATTATCAACCGCGAAATTCCAACCAATAAGCTGGAACACGAGGATGAACTTTGTATGGCCTTTCATGACATCAATCCGCGGTCAAAAACCCACATCCTTATTATCCCGAAAAAACATATTCCTACCATGAAGGAAGTGGAGAAGGAAGACGAAGTCGTATTGGGCAGGATGATGAAGACGGCAAGCGACTTGGCTAAAAAACACGGTCTCAACGACTACCGGCTGCTGATCAGTACCGGGAAAGGAGCCGGACAGGAAGTGTTCCATGTCCATCTCCATCTGATGAGCGCCCCCTCCTAAAGTCCTGTAGATATTTTCAGTGAAATATCCAATGCGGGCGCGGAATGCGTCATGGCACCTACGGAAAGTACATCAACTCCGGTCCTGGCATACGCACGAATATTCAGTAAATTGATTCCGCCGGAAGCTTCGGTATAAATGCCATTGTATTTTGTTGAACCGCGAAGTTCGCGAACAAATAACGCAATATCTTTCGGCTTCATGTTGTCGAACATGAGAAAACAGGGAATAGGCCTGACTTTTCGCAACATGACCAAGATTTCCGCCGCAGACATGGCATCCTTCAATGATTCCGCTTCTATTTCCACAAACCTTCCCAGCGATGATGCCTGCAATAACCTCCGGTAAATTTTTTCAAAATCATGAGAAAGCAGATCAAGGTGGGTGTCTTTGATCAACAAAGCATCTCCCAGATGGAGCCGGTGCGTTCCGGCACCGCCGACCACACATGCCCTCTTATCCGGAAGCCCCCATGGGGTCTTCCGGGTCGGACAAACAAGCACGTCACCGCCCGCATTCTTTACGAACATTGCCGCGCTGGTGGCAACGCCGGACATATGCTGGAGAAAATTAAGCACCGTTCTTTCAAGCTTCAGGATATCTGAAACGTTTCCCCGAATCTTCGCGATGACCTTACCTTTTTTCAAAGCTGAGCCGTCTTTGAGGGAATGAAGAACTGTTACCGTTCCAAAAAGTTTCAAATGGGTCGCGGTGCGTGCCCACTGTTTGCCGAGAAAAAAAAGAAGTTCCTGCATTCCGGCCAGTACTCCGGGCTGCTTGGCTATCAAAAGCCCCGTCACGGGCCTGGGGGAAGGTAGGAGAGTACTGGTGGTAATGTCACCGTCGGCGGTATCGGCAAGTAAGGGATCGAGCAGGCATGTCAAAACACTCCGCTGATAAACAGTGTTGGACGGAATTAAAGATG
>JAYRRV010000164.1:0-11052 GCA_041909955.1 Candidatus Altimarinota bacterium | reverse complement strand
GTGTGAAGCGTCGTGCCTTCTTCAAAAACGCAGAGGGATGTTCCGCCGGAACCAATGTCCACCACGACAACTCCAAGTTCTTTCTGGCGCTTGCTCAAGACCGCTTCGGCACTGGCCAGACAGGAAGGAATGATGTCATCGATGTCCACACCGGCCTGGAGCACGCATTTTTCAATGTTTTTTACCGCAGGCACAAGCCCGGTAATAATATGGGCGTCAACTTCAAGACGAATGCCCGTCATGCCAACCGGATACTTGATGCCTTTCTGTTCATCAACCGTGAAAGATTTCGGAATGATGCGGAGAATGCGGCGGTTCCCCGGAATGGAAACGGCCTGCGCGGCTTCCAATACGCGATCCACGTCGTCTTCGGTGATTTCGTTTCCTGCGTGGGAAACGGCAATAACTCCTTTAGAATTGATGGATTCGATGTGCGTTCCGCCGATGCCCAAAAATACGTGATTGATCGGTTCTCCGGCCATTCTTTCGGAGTCTTCCAGCGATGCCGAAATGGAGTTGATGGTTTCTTCAACATCGATGATCGCACCTTTTCTCATGCCCGTTGACGGAGCGATGCCTACGCCGATAATGTTCGGGACCTGGGATTTTTCTTCAAGGGTTCCAACAACCGTTCTGATCTTTGAACTGCCAATGTCGAGACTTGCGATGACTCGTGCTTTTGCCATTCGTTAGAGAGAATAGAGGATAGAGAATGTAGAATATCGGCCGCCTTGGCAACGGATTGTATTGCCTTTTCTGAGCGACATTGCAAAGAGGAGTTTAGATCAAAAATGCATTTTTGACAACAGAATTTGCATGTTGAAAATGGCTTCCGGAAGATTAAAACATGCTCTGCTGGGATTTCTCTTCGGGTTCGATCAGATCCTTGAGGGAATCGATCTGCTTGAGCAGTCCCTTGAATTCAAGTTTTTCAAAAAAATCTTTAATCTTTCGGTAGGGAGCACGGGTCAGGTGACACTCTTCAAAACGTATTTCGATGGGAACGTCTTTGAGAATGGTCGCAAGCCGTCTGCTGAGCTCCGCGTCCTGTTCGCCCTGCTCCAGTTTCTTGCGCATGCCGGGAGTGAGTTCGTCCAGATGCTGATAAATGCCTTCCAGATGCCCGTATTTTTGAAGGAGCTCCACCGCGCCTTTTTCTCCAATACCGGGTACTCCTTTGATGTTGTCCGACACGTCACCCTTCAAAGATTTGTAATCGACGATCTGGTCAGGATTGAGACCGGTTTTTTCTTTGACCATTGCCGGAGTGTATTCAATGACCTCCGAAACGCCTTTTACGGGTGCGATGACGTGGGTTTTCTTGGTGACCAGCTGAAGACTGTCACGGTCTCCGGTCAGGATGAGGGTGTGTATTTCCGGGTCTTTTTCCGCTTTTTCGGCAATGGTTCCAATGATGTCGTCGGCCTCGTAACCGTCCAGCTCAAACATGGAGACGTTAAAGGCCTCCAGGGCTTCCTTAAGCCGCGGAAGCTGTGGATACAGTTCTTCGGGCGGAGCCGAACGGGTAGCTTTGTAGTCTTTGTATTCTTCATGCCGGAAGGTGGGGGCCGCTCGGTCCCAGGCCACCGCCACATACACAGGTTTTTCACGCTTTACGATCTCGAAAAACATCTTCAGAAAGCCATAAATGGCGTTTGTGTATTCGCCGCCGCTGGTTTTAAACAGGGGCAGTCCATGGAATGCGCGATGGAAAATGGCGTTTCCGTCAATGAGAAGCAGTTTTTTCATACGGGCGGAGGATAGCATTTATCCCTGTTTTTTGCTATAATATTAAGAATTTTATTCGTTTCACTTGCGCCATGGGACGTAGTGATCTGCAAAAACTTTTGGATCAAAAAAAGGACGCCAAGAAACATCTGTTCGATGAGTGCTGGCCCGACCACGACGTAAAGAGTCCGCTCGTCGTCATTTTGATGACTCATGAGAAGGCCGACAGGGAACTTGTTTTTAAGCTTCTTGAAGGCCTTTTTGTTTTGCCCATTCATACGGTGGTGGTGAGCAATGACGACCCTGGCGAAAACGTGCAGCACCCTTCGGGAAGAATCACCTGGTTTAATCCGGAGAGCGGGCGCAACGCTCCCAAGCTTGATACCTGGCTCCTGGCTGCCGATATGGCAGTGGTGTTCGATGAAAAACAGAATACGCTGCACGCGCTGTTCGACAAGGGCGTCGTGCCGGTGGGCCATGCCAAGTCACCGTTTCTGCAGAACTATCAGCCGAATGAGGAGACGGGGAACAGTTTCACCTATACGGAAAAAGGTCCGTGGGGTGTTTTTGCCGCGCTGGTGCGGGCATGTGAAACGTACCGCTTCCCCTACGACTGGCAGCACATTATCAGAGGGATTTTGAAAGTGAGATAGTTTCTCTGCCCTCATTCCACTCATGGACGTTCGTTCGCCCGGCGTGCTCTCTCACTCATACTCTCGGCTCGCTCTTTTCGCTGCGCAAAAATCCATGCCCGCTCACCTCGAGAATGCCATTCGGGAAACGAGGGCAGAGAAACCTCAGCTTAAAATTTTGAATTACAACAAAAGACATCTTTGTGGCAACGAGAAAATTGTTGACTATGTTGACCAAAAAAACCTTGCATAGGTAGAATGTTGGGGTATAATTGCGTCCTTTCGCAAGAAATGTTATAATTTATAAACAAAACGGCGTCCCTACTGCAAAGAAGAAACGCCGCATTGTTGACCTCTATCAGTTCATTGTATATCGCATTAGACGCCATATACGATAGATAGAAATCCCGAATTGAATAGGACTAGCGAAGGTGGATCGGATATACCGTTCCATCTTTTCTAGTACGGAAGATTATTGTGCATCCGTAATGCACACTACAAGGAACCATAAGGTTCTTTGCCCCTCCGGGGTTTTACATCCTTACATTGCCCCATCAAAGGGGTCTGGTTAACAATGTAGGGATGAACACTCCGGAGGCTGTTTTGCTGATTTTCAAAGAAAGGCTTCCAAACGCTGACTTAGGAGGAAGAGGGTTAGTCTTCTCTTTTAGGAGAAATGTTGCCATTCCTCCTAGGTCGACGTCTGAAAGCCTTAATTTTTAATGTTCTTGAGTAAATTCAGAACGACCATACAGTCAGCGCCATGCAGTTTCAAGACTTGCGGAGGTCATTTACTAGTAAAATACCGAAAAAACATTCAGCTTGCAAAGCAATTTTTAATCCAGGCTCGTTCCGCCGCTGGCGCTGTTGCCCAGGCCCTGGATGTTGGTGATGATGTCGTTGAAGTTGATGTACTTGATGATGTCCAGGCCGATGATGCGTCCAACCGTCCCCACGATCACCACGGACAAAATCGTTATGATTAAGCCGATAATAGCGTAACGGATGGTACTGACGGCCTGCTTGATTTTATCTTCCTGCCCTCCGGAAAGGATGAAGGAGATGCCTCCGATAAAGATGAAAACGACGGAAAGAAGGCCCGCCACAATGATCGCGTACGCCAAACCTTTGTTGATGATTTCAACAATGTCGTAGCGCTGAGCTGCCCCGAGGATTGAATTTGCTGGAATGTCTGCCATCGTTCTTTGTATTAGGGATTAAGGTAGGTTTTGCGCTTATGACTCAAGCGCATCGGAACTGACTTCGGTTCCATCAGGTTCCACAATCTTGAGATTGACCCGCGCGTTGTTTTTTGAGCCGATCACGCGGAGAAGTATACGAAGGGATTTTGCCGTTTGCCCGCTCTTACCGATGATTTTTCCCATATCCTCTTTGTTCACTTTCAACGTGATGAGCACACCCATTTCGTCGACGGTGCGGGTCACCTCCACATCGTCCGGGTGCTGAACTATCTGTTTTACTATGTACTCGACAAAGTCACGGTCAGATCCTTGAGAGAAGTCTTTCGATGCATCCATAAGGTAAGAATTAAGGACTATGTTGTGAGACTTTGCGACGCGGAACTACGCTGCTGCCGGGGTTGCCGGAGCGGCTGGAGCTGCCGGTTTGGCTGCTTCTCCACCCTTCTTCTTCATGTCTTTCTGGCGTTTTGCAATGAATTTTTCCATGTTTGCGAAACCTTTTTTCTTCAACAAAGAGGCCACGTGGCTTGATGGCTGGGCTCCTTTGCTCATCCAGTATTCGATGCGAGCTTTTTCGATTTCCAACGGTTTTTCCGCTCTTGCAGGCTGGTAGTGGCCTACGACTTCAATGAATTTTCCTTTTACTGGGCGTGCGTGTTCCGCAACAACAATACGGAAAGATTCCTGCTTTGCTCGTCCGGTGCGAGTGAGTCTGATTCTTAACATTGAGAATAGAGAATAGAGAATATTTGGAGTTTTTCGAATGAGGAGGGCTTCCGCTTTGAAGGAACGGAAGGGCTTTTGGCCTGCCGGCGGAACGTTTCTGCCATGCCTGCTTGAGGGCAGGCGCGGCCTTCGCTGCGCTACGGCTGTTCGTAAAAACGGTTCAAGTTTAGCGCAGGAACCTGGAATGTCAAGCTTTGAACGGGCGTTTTTGGCTGATTCTTCTAGTCGATTTCGGTTCCCGGAAGCTTGTCGGTCATTTCTATTTTGATGTTCTGCAGGGACTTTGAGCCGTATTTTTTGTTAATCCCTTCAATAAACTGGTGTTTGAGCATGGCGACCTGCTGCGCACAGGCGGAGTTGAGCACTCCAACGGTCAGGGTTTTGCCTTCGTACGATTTGGGGAACGTCTGCCCCGCCGCTTCCGCGGGGAGCAGGTTTTTGGAAAGGCTGCGGAACTCCTGGCAGATCTTTACCGCTTCCAACTGCTTGGTGAAGTTGTATTCGGCCGCGGCCTTGGGGAGAAATTTCTGGAATTCGTGGAACATAATTATTTTTCATTGAGCGCCTGCCCGTACACCCGGAGCGTTTCGACGGTCATTTTTGTCCATGAGAATTGTTTCACCCTTTGGAGGCCGTTGGCAATGAGTTTTTCACGCAATGACTTCCGGCTCGTCACTTCAAATATTTTCTCGGCCATGTCTTCCGGATTTTGGGGATCAAAAAATACCGCGTTCTCCTTTCCGCAAATTTCCGGGAGGGAAGAGATGCCCGAGGCGACGACCGGAACTCCGCACTGCATGGCCTCCAGCGGCGGAAGTCCGAAGCCTTCATATAGGGATGGGAACACGTAGGCGAGGGCTCCGTTATACAGGGGGACGAGGTCTTTTTCTTCCACGAGGCCGGTAAATATCACGTCGTCATCAAGTTTGAGCGAGAGTGTTTTTTCTTCCAGTTCCGGGGCGTAGACCGGATCTTTTCTTCCCGTAATCACCAGGCTGCCGTCGAAGCCGTATTCATTTTTGAGAATATGAAAAGCCTGCAAAAGATTCGGGAGATTCTTGTGGCTGCGCCAGACACCAGTGTAGAGCAGATATGGTTTCTCCAGCCCGTATTTTTCCTTCACGGTTTCGATTTTCTTTTTTCCCGCCGGATCCCCAAGCGGCTGAAATTTTTCGTGGACCCCTTCATAAATCACGCTGATTTTTTCGTCCGGGGCGCGGAAAATTTTCTGCAGATCTTTTTTGGTGTTGAAGGAGACCGCGATGATTTTTCTGGCTTTCTTCACCGCGGATTTGATCGTCACGTGATACCCGAAACGGTAGAGCGGCGAGGACATTTTCTTCCCGGGATAAAACGAAAGCGTGAGGTCGTGGATGGTGACGACGGACGGTCGGCGATAAAAAATCGGCGCGTTGAAATGGGTGAAGTGCATGAGGTCCAGCTTTTCCTTCTTGAGGGCGCGGAGAAATTTCGTCTGTTCTGCCAGGGAATAGTGGGGTGCGTCGACCAGAACTTTTTTCACCCTGTCGTTCGGCGGGGTGAAATGGGAAAATTCCGGTTCGTTGAAAAAGAGGACGTATTCATTTTTCTGGTCCATGCGGAACAGATTTTCGGTGAGCTCGTACACGTAGCGGCCGATGCCGGTGAAACGGGAGGAGTACATTCTGCAGTCGATGCCGATCTTCATCGAGATGTGTTATAGATTGTATCACTTTCGGGCCGCTTGATCTCCCCTGCGAGGAGATCCGCGCTGATGCACAAGTGCTCGCTCGTCCTGCGGACGCCATGCCCGCTCGCACTTGCGAATCCCCTCAAGCGATACAAACTATAACACAGTGTGAATATCGGCTTGCTAAAAAGTAGCCAGTTTATTATCATTGGCAGGCAATTTTGTGACATTTTCAATTTCGGGTTCGGTTTTGCCAGGTGACGACGGTATTGGCGAACCGGATGGCGGGGCACGTGGAGCGGTAGTTCAGCTGGTTAGAACGCCACACTGTCACTGTGGAGGTCGGGGGTTCGAGTCCCCTCCGTTCCGCCATGCACTTTTTTCGTCTGCGTGGCTCCCTCTGGATGAGGAAAGGACTCGTAATTTGTACAGCAAAAAGACATCAAAAAATTGAGGGGTTGGGATAAATCATGCCTCAGTGATGGCCCTCTTGTAGGCGGGTTGCAGGATTTGAATCCGCTCCGTTTGACGTAACCAGCTTGCTATTGTGTGATAAAGGTGTATGGTGGACTTACCAATAGGTAGAGTTTTGTAGGGGATTTGAGTAGATTCCTACAGTGCGAAGCTTAGAGGAATTTATTCAATAACCTTTTCTTTTATGAAAGGTGTCATCAAAAGGCTCAAGAAAGAGGGCTTCTTTGGATTCATCCAGCCTGAAGAGGGCGGTAAGGATGTGTTCTTCCACGGTAACGACGTTACCGGCGGTAAATACGAGGAGCTCGAGGAGAACGACCAGGTCACG
Organism: Candidatus Altimarinota bacterium; assembly: GCA_041909955.1. Taxonomy (GTDB): domain Bacteria; phylum Patescibacteriota; class Gracilibacteria; order UBA1369; family UBA1369; genus PALSA-1335. The sequence continues at coordinate 4,293 of JAYRRV010000164.1, read as the reverse complement.
TTTGACATGGGCGACTCTCCAAAGGGTCCGAAGGCTACGAATGTTGCAAAGGCGTAAGCTTTTCTCGTCCTAGTTCTGGAAAGCCGGGGGTCGCAAGATTCCCGGCTTTTTTGTCGTTACTGTGCGGTTGCGTTGTTTAAAGAATTGTGTTATAATAATACGACATGGAAATACTCACTCTTACTTTTATTCTATGAAAAACCAGCATTTTCAACTCTTTGGCACCGTTGCCGCCATGCTGACGATTGTCACGGTCGTCGCGTATACCCAGGGGGCTTTTGCCATCACGAGTCCGCCCGTACCGGTGATTCTTTCGGTCGTTCCAAATTCCGGACCCACAGCCGGAGGAACTTCCGTGGCCGTTTCCGGTTCGAATTTTGATCCGAGCGACAGGGTGAGTTTTGACGGTATTCCCGCGACGGTCGTTTCCGGAACCTCTACAGTGATCAATGTCGTGACTCCCGCCCACACCGCTGGTCCCGTGAACGTTGCGGTCGCGAACAGCAACGGCGTGGTAACTTTTAACAACGGGTTTACCTATATTGCTCCTCCGCCACCGCCGCCGGTTGATGAAAATACCTGTAAGAAAGGCAAAAAGGTTGCCATCTGCCATTTACCTCCGGGAAATGTTGAGAATGAGCACACCTTGTGTCTTCCGGATGAGGCCATACCGGCCCATCTTGCCCACGGGGACTACCTTGGTGTATGTACCAACGACCGCCATGATGGTGACGATGGTGACGATCACAACGATGGAGACCGCAAGTCCGATTCCCGCAAAAGCGGTGAAGAGAACAAGAAAAATAGCGATCGGAGCGATGACTAGTTGATGCGTTTCTCACACTCTTGACATTTAATAGAAAATATGTGACAATAGGCATCCTGTTTTTTGTCACATCTCTATGTTGAAGACCACCGATGATCATTCCCGTGAAGAGAATGATTCCGAACAGCCGGAATGGGATAAGCTCCCTGAAACACAGATTGTGGAAGTGCCTCAGGAGCCGAAGCTTCCTGTTCTCCCGCCGTCGATGATCGACGACCTGATTAAGAACGGAGATCTTTCCAGGATTCTTCAATTGCCTGAAATCCGCAAACGTTCCGATAGCGGGAGTGCGATGAACTAGTTTTGTGCTATGATGAAGGCTCAAAAAACTTCATCTTTTTTCATGAGAAAATCCGCTGAAAAACCACTGGAAACCGCCGTTTTGGGAGGGGGCTGTTTTTGGTGCCTGGATGCCGCTTTTTCAAGAACCAAAGGTGTCCGTGCCGTTGTGACCGGATATGCGGGAGGTGACGCGGCGGACCCGACATATGACGAGGTTTGTAGCGGAAGCACCGGCCACGCCGAGGTTGTTGAGATTCATTTCGACCCTACGGAGATTCTTTATAGAGACATCCTGGGGATTTTTTTTACCATTCACGACCCGACCACGCTCAACCGCCAGGGCCATGACATCGGCACGCAGTATCGTTCGGTCATTTTTTACGTGGACGAATTCCAGAAAAAGACCGCCGAAGAGGTGGTGAAAGAACTTGAGGAGGAAAAACTATACGATGACCCTGTCGTGACGCAACTTCTGCCGTTGGACAAATTTTATCCGGCAGAAGATTATCACCAGCATTATTTTGACAAGAATCCGGAACAGGCCTATTGCCAGATCGTCATCATGCCGAAGCTGGTAAAATTCCGGGAGAAATTCAAAAAATTTTACCAATAATAGGTGGGCAGGAGGGCACCTTGTTGATTTTCGTTATGCAAAACTGTGGGTGAGCCAGCCTTTTTTCCGTGCCTCCCGCTGAAGCATTTTTTCGCTGGTGACGAGTCTGCCGTTCCGGGGCTGTGATGATACCGCCAGACGAAGATGCGTGGCGGAGTCCAAGAGCGCAAAATCTCCCATGGAGTTTCCGGAACAGATTTGGGGATAGGTCCCGTTTGTTTTTTTGAGCAGAGCTCGGATTTTTCCTTCTTTCCATGTCAGGGGAAGCACCGGATTTTCCGTAATGATCCCATCAACCACTTCGGTCCTCATTCCGATGACGTTATCCGCGGGAACTCCAAAGTGTTCCGCCAGCGGTTCAACCACCCATTGGACCGAGCCGGAAATAAAATATACCGAAAAATTTTCCTGCAGGAGCATCCTAATGAATTTTTTTTGCTCACTAAAAAACGAGGTGCTTTCTGATAACCCCATAAAGTTTTCCCTCGTCCATTTTCTGACGGTTTCCAGTTTTTGTCCTTTGTTGATTTGCGCCAACCAGATCAATGCGGACTCCTCCTTTTCCATCATGAGGCTGATGTAGTGGGCCCAGGGGTCTCGCGGTAAGTCCGGAAGTAGCCGGTGAAAGATCTGATAATCAAAAAAATGTTCCGAGATGTCTCCGTCCCACAGGGTTCCGTCCACGTCAAATGCCGCGACCGGATGCGCAAATTCCTTTTTAATGTTCTGAATTTGGCCTTCAATGTTTTCCCAAAGTACTTGGGGAAACGGCTGGTGCCGAATTGTTTTTTTGTCCGACATACGGGCAGTCTAGCAAAAAAACTTTCCATGTCCAGAATCGGGTATAATATGGTTGTCGGATTATTTCAGGCGGGTTATGGACAAATTTTACTTTGGCGCCGCGACATCGGCGCATCAGGTTGAGGGAAACAATATCCACAGCGACTGGTGGAAATTTGAACGGGAGGTTCAGGCCAAGCCCGGATTTATGTCCGGCAGGGCCGCGAACCATTATGAACTTTTTGACGAGGATTTCGCGCTGGCGGAAAAACTCGGACACGATGCTCACCGGTTTTCCATCGAATGGGCCAAGGTGGAGCCGGAGGAAGGGAAGTTCGACGAGGCTGTACTGCGTCATTATCACGAGGTTTTCAAAAGCCTTAAAAAACACGGGCTGAAGCCCTTCGTCACCCTGTGGCATTTTACGTTTCCCCAATGGTTTGCCCAAAAAGGCGCACTGGAAAAACGCGAAAATATTTTTTATTTCGTGAGGTTCTGCAAAAAAATCGCCGAGGTTTTCAGGGATGAGATGGAGTTCGTCATCACGATCAACGAACCAGAAGTCTATCTTTATTACGCTTACCTCGCCGGAAAATGGCCTCCCCAAAAAAGCAGCGTATGGGCATTCACCAAAACGTTCCGGAATCTTGCGCGGGCGCACAAACAAATCTATACGTCGATGAAGGAGGTGAACCCCGGTTTTAAGATCGGTGTGGCAAAAAACAATCCCGCGTTTTCACCCGACCGGCGGAAAAATATTTTTGACTGGTTCCTGGTCCACCTTTTGAAGTACCTGTGGAACCACATGTTCCTGGACTTTATCCGGAAGCATCAGGATTTTATCGGGCTCAATTATTATTTTCACCGCAACATGCGCTTTGACTGGGCCATGCGGAAGCTGTTTTTTATTCATCCCTGCAACTCGTGCAACACCACAGATATGGGTTGGGAAGTTTATCCCAAGGGCATAGCCGGCCTGCTCAGAGATTTGTGGAAGCGCTACCGGAAACCAATCGTCATTACCGAAAACGGCATGGCCGACCGTTCCGACCGTTTACGCGGGAGATACATCGAAGACATTCTGGAACATGTTTTTAACGTCAAAAAGGACGGCGTTCATGTGTTTGGGTATTTGCACTGGTCGCTCATCGATAATTTTGAATGGGCGGACGGCTACGAACCGCGGTTCGGGCTGGTTGAGGTGAATTATGATAATTTTGTAAGGACACCCCGTCCTTCGGCTTATAGGTACAAGGAATTGATTGCAAAGTATCAAAAACTTTGACAGCTAAGGCGCAATATGTTATAAAACTCGCCAATTATTAACCATATGACCTATGGCAACTACTTTAGATGATATCGATCAGCAAGAGATATTGGATGCCGAACGTGAGGTCAAGTTCAGGGAGATTATGCTCGATCTTTTTGGGAATGAAGAAAACGGTCTCCATCTCTTTTTTCAGAGAAGTGAACGGAATACGGGGTTTATCAACGAACTCATAGGCCTAGATCATAAACTTGACGCGACGAGAATATTTGAAACGAGCAAAGATGCCGACGGATTTGTGGATCCGGTGAAGGTCATTGACGAACTGCTGCGGATCTACCATTCCATGGGAGAAATCGTGCTGTATGAAGATAATGCCGTTTTTGAGGATGCCAATTTATCCAAAGGTGAATTCATGGAAAAACTGCGGGCCGGCATTACCTCCGTTGTCCGGATTTTTGATGATTCGCAGACCCCTTCGATGGAATATTTTTTGGGACATATTTCCCACAAGTATACTTTTAC